>CABUBH010000014.1 GCA_902489775.1 uncultured Collinsella sp. | reverse complement strand
TCATCCGTACATGTACGGATGAATATGGGAGGTGTTCGGATGAAGTCGATAATCAAGGTGCACTAGAAAAAGGCGCGGGCAATACGAACAGGTGTTCCTATTGCCCGCCATTTGCGTTAGACTACTGCCACGGGGTACGGATGGGCCAACTCCCTTTAGAAGGGAATTGGTATGAGCGTAAGCGATGTTATTTCGTTATTGGCGTTGTTAATCGCGGCTATCGAACTCGGCCTGTTTATCGGCCGAACGAAATAGCCGCCCCCGCGTAAGCGAAGACGGCCACTTCTCACGATGTAAACGTGTATCGGAGTTGGCAAGACCCGCTGCCACGGGTGCCATCCGTGCTCCTATCTTATCTGCAAGTGCTCTGGCATGCAAGCGTTGCGACAAACGGTCGAAAAGACCCGGGTTGGTCTATTTGTGTCCGCACGAGTTCGTAGACTTCTCAATAAGGTTAAGTGCCGGTTATTCCGGCCGTTAGAGGAGCTGCCATGTACGAGCCTTCACGTGTTCTTTTATCGTTTCACATCGCTGGATTTCAGTATGCCGACGGCGCATTGGTTCTGGGCGATCTGAAAGCGGGCGATAAACTGACACTGTGTGCCGAGCGCGATAATCCCCACGATCCCGAGGCGGTCGCGATCTATTTCGGCAAGATCAAGCTCGGCTATGTTCCGGGAAACGAGGTTGGCCCGCTGTCCGTGATGATGTATTACGGGCACGAAGATGTGTTTGAAGCCCGCGTGCAGCAGGTTGCGCCCGAGCGCAGTCCCTGGCATCAGGTGCGCGTTGGCCTTTATGTGGCGGATGCCCGCTAGCCGCTAGGGGAGGCTGTCATGTTTGATGACGACGACCTGTTTGATCTGACGGATGATCCATTTGAGTGGGATCTGCTGCTCGATGACGATGAGCTGGAGCAGGATCGTAAAAAGCGGAAGGATAAGAACGCGCAAGGCGACGCATCGAAAAAGAATGACAAGCGCCGCCGTGGACTGTTTGGCGGGCTCTTTGGGTAACCGCCGCGCCCAAGCGTCTGTATACTAGGCACGTGTTAGACGCGTTGCGAAATGAGGACACAGACGATGATGTGGTTTACCGCCGACTTGCACTTGGGCGATACGAATATCTTGCACGATATGGATCGGCCGTTCGCCTCGGTCGAGGAGATGAACCGCAAGGTTATTGACGCCATTAACGAGTGCGTTGCTGCGGACGACCGCCTCTATATTCTTGGCGATTTTACGTATCGGCTGCCCATGGCGGAGGCCGTGAACCTACGCGAGCGTATTGCCTGTCAAAACGTGACGCTCATCCGCGGTAACCATGACGGCGATTGGGAAGATCCGGACGCACCGCACATTTGGGATGACGTGCGCGATTACCTGGAAATTGCCCCCGGCTATGCCAAGGGACATCGCCTGGTTTTGAGCCATTACCCCATGCTCAGTTGGAACGGCAAAGCGCGTGGTGCCATTATGCTTCACGGGCATATCCACAGCAGGGGGGACCGTACCAACGCGCGCAACCGTGATCGCGAGCGTCCCGTTTACCGCTACGATGTTGGCCTCGACGCCAATGGCTACAAGCCCGTAAGTCGAGATCAGATCTTGAGCTTCTTTGGACTGTAATTGGAAGTGCAGGTAGAATGAACGCGCCGCGCGGATGGTCTGCGCGGCGCGTTTTAATAGGAGCGATGATTCCATGAGGGCTATCCAGCGCATTAACCACAACGCTGCCATCTGCGAAGATGGTGCGGGGCGTCAGCTTATCGCGTTGGGTCGCGGTATCGGCTTTGGCGATATGCCCCACGAGGTCGACCTGGATGTCATCACCCGCACCTTTTACGGCGTCGATTCAAAGTACCTGGCGTTTATCGACGAGGTTGATCCCGAGGTGCTGGAGTTTTCTGCTCAGCTGGCAGATATCGCAACCGGGCAGCTCTCGTACGAATTGAGTCCCAATCTGCCCATTACGTTGGCCGACCATATTCAGTTTGCCATTAAGCGCGCTCGTGAGCACATGGTGGTATCGTTGCCGCTCGAGCGCGATCTGGAACAGTTGCACCCCATCGAATATCGCTTAGGCGAGCTGGCTGTTCGCGGTATTAAGAAAACCTTTGCCGTCCGCATGCCCAAGAGCGAGGCCGCGGGTATCGCCATGTCGATTATCAACGCGGCAGTTAAGCCAAGCGAGCGGCGCGTACTTGCCGAGCAGCAGGAGGAGTGCCTGCTCGACATGACGGTCGCAATTATTCAGGAAGAGCTCGGCGTGACGGTCGATCGTACGTCGTTCGCCTTTACCCGCTTTGCCACTCATGTACGCTATCTGCTCGACCGCGTGGCAAAGAAAGAGCCCATCGATACCGAGAATTCCGGTCTCTACGACGTGCTCGTGGAGCAGTATCCGGCGGCATCGCGTTGTGCCCATCGTGTCGACGAGCTGATTCAGGAGACCTTTGGCGAGGCGTTGGCGCAAGAAGAGCTTGTCTACCTGATCATGCATGTGAATCGCGTGGCTCCTTCAAATGCAGATAACTAGTAGGGGCGACTAAGCGTTTCAAATCTGTCTCGGCAACCGTTCGCGGGCTCTTTGCTACCGTTTGTCAGTAATCTGAGCCGCAGCGAACGCGTTCACCGCATATACTCGCCGTGTGTTGGGTGTTACTCACGGCGCAGCTCCGAGAGGCACTACCGATTCTGCCGAGGTCCGTATTGGGTCTCTGTCGGTTGTGCGCGGGGCTTTTTTCATGTCGATCCACCCGGGAATCACATGCAATGAAATCTCTTGCCAACGGGCATCGCGCGCTGCGCAGGCGCGAGCGGAATCGTGTGCCTTGGCGCGGTGAAGTCCCACGGGCTTTTAGTTGGAAGAGAAGGGATTCGACATGGCTGTCGATAACGAGAAGATTGCCGAGGACGTGCTTGCTGCCGTCGGCGGCGCCTCCAATGTGACGAACGCGACGCACTGCATGACTCGCCTGCGTCTGAACCTCAAGGATCAGTCCATCCCCAATGACGATGAAGTTAAGAAGATCAAGGGCGTACTGGGTGCCCAGTGGTCTGGCGGCCAGTATCAGGTCATCATCGGCCAGAACGTGCCGAAGGTCTATGACGCCGCCATTGCGCTGGGAGTTAAGGGCGAAGGCTCCATCGACGAGAATCTCGATGACGGCACCAAGGAGCCGCTGACGCTCAAGACTGCGGGCAAGAAGGTCCTCAACTACCTGTCCAAGACGATGGTCATGACGATTCCGATCATCATGGGCGCCGCCATGTTCCGTACCATCGCCGTGATTTGCGGCGACGGCATGCTCGGTATTTGGGCTGCCGATTCCGATATCTACAACTTCTTCTATAACTGGATCTACAACGCAGGTTACTATTTCCTGCCCATTTACCTGGGTTGGGCCGCTGCCAAACAGCTCGGCTGCAGCCAGCCGCTCGGCATGATGCTCGGCGGTGTGCTCATTGCCCCCGAGTTTATGACGCTCGTTAACGCTGCAGCAGATTCGGGTGCAACGACCACTCTGGTCTACGGCGTGCTTCCGGCTCAGCTGAACAACTATTCTGCCACCGTGCTCCCCATGGTCCTGTCCATGCCGGTGCTCATGGTCGTCGAGAAGTTCATGAAGAAGGTCATTCCCGACATGCTCTCCACGGTGTTTGTGCCTGTGTGCACCTTGGCCGTCATGGTTCCCGTTTCGCTGTGCGCTCTGGCTCCGATCGGCTCTATCCTGGGCAGCGTGGTCGGCAACTTCATGTTCGGTCTCGGCAACACCGGCGGTATCCTAACCATCGTTTCCCTGGTGGCTATCGCCGCGCTTTGGGAGTTCCTGGTCATGACCGGTATGCACCAGGTTTTGATTACCCTTGGTATTGTTCAGCTGCTTACGCTGGGCTCTGACTCCTGCGTTATGGTTGCAGGCGGTATTGCTCAGTTCGCCACGTGGGGCATGGCCTTTGGTGCCTTCCTGCGCCTTAAGGAGACCGACGAGAAGGGCGCTATGCTCGGCTTTTCCCTTTCCGGTATCGTCGGTGGCGTGACGGAGCCTGCGCTGTATGGCTGCGGCTTTAAGTACACCCGCTGCCTGGGCGCCATGGTTGCCGGCGGTGCTATCGGCGGCCTGGTCGCGGCCCTCACGAACGTGACGACGTATGTTTTGGGCGCAACGAATATTCTGGCTATTACCGGATTTGTTGCCGGCGGAACGGCCAACCTCGTTTGGGGCTGCGTTGCTTCGGGCGTTGCGTTTATTTCCGCCGCTGCCATCGCCTACCTCTTTGGTTTTACCAAGGAGCAGCTCGAGGAGGATGCTGCTGTCGCTAAGGCTTAAGACATCTGTTTAGGTGGGATAATTACCTAGGGCACTTGGCTACTCTCCAAGTGCCCTTTTCCATAGATTGGAGTCGTTATGAAACAACTGCTTATTCGTGCCGACGATATCGGTTATTCGTATGCCGTTGACCTGGGGATTGCCCGAAGCGTCAATGAGGGTTTGGTGCGCTCGGCGGGCCTTATGCCCAATATGCCCGAGGCAGAGCGCGGTTGGTCGCTCGTGGCCGATGCCGGCATTGCGGTGGGCCAGCATACCAACGTGTGCCTGGGCAAACCGTGTGCCGATCCGGCACTCATTCCAAGCCTGCTCGACGACAACGGCGAGTTCCATAGCAGCCGTACCTTCCGCGAGCACTTTAAGCGTGGCGAGGAACTGATCGACTTTGACGAGGCCTGCATTGAGATTCGCGCGCAGCATGACCGCTTTGTCGAGATCGTGGGGCGCGAGCCTGATTACTTTGAGGCACACGCCGTTATGAGCAAAAACCTCAACCGCGCGATTTCGGTGGTGGCACAGGAGCTGGGGCTTAAGGAGCAAAAGGCGAGCTTCGACCCCACGGCCGTGGTGCATTGCGGAGACACCGATTTGCGCATGGTGATGCGCTCGATGGAGCCGGGCTACGAGCCCAAGGAAGCAATCATGCAGACGGTTCGTGAGATGTCCGATGACGAGACGGTCGTCTTTGTCTGCCATCCGGGCTATCTCGATCGTTTTATCCTCGAGAGTAGCTCGCTTACGACCGATCGTACCAAGGAGGTCGATGCGCTGATCGATCCCGAGCTGCGGACGTGGCTCGAGGCCCAGGACGATCTTCGCCTCATCGACTACCGCGACCTGTAAAGCACTCAAACCACCACAATGGGGACAGGCACCTTTGTGGTGGTTTTGGCGCCGTTGCCATTATGGCGGCGGCGCCTTTTTTGTCCGCATAGCGCGGTAGAGTGTAGGCGGTTGAAATTTGCGTCCATCGAGGAGCTGCTATGAACGAGATCAGGTGCCCGCATTGCGGCGAAGTCTTTAAGGTCGATGCGTCCGGCTATGCGGATATCGTCAAACAGGTGCGCGATGCCGAGTTCTCGCGCGACCTGGACGAGCGCGTGAAGGCCGTCCAGCGCGAGGGCGAGCAGGCGCTGGAGCTTGAACGCTCTCGTTCGACGGCCGCCTTGCAGGAGGTGGAATCTCAGCGCAGCGCTCAGCTTGCCGAGCAGAAAAACGCCGCGGCTCAAGAGCTGGCGCAGGAAGTTGCCAAGCGCGACGCCGAGCTTGCCGAGCTGCGTGCCAAGCTCGAGGGCGCTGCCGCAGAACGCGAGAGTGCAAGCCAGCGTGCGGCGGTTGAGGCCCGTGCCGATGCGCAGAAGGAGAACGCCGAGCTTCAGCGCGAGATTGATAGCTTACGTGCGCAGTTAGGTCGCAAGGATGACGAGGCCAAGCTCGCCGAGGCCGCGGTGCGTAACGCCGCTCAAAACGATCTGGCCGCCCGCGACGCTCAGATTGCCGAGCTGCAGGCAAAGCTCTCCTCGGCGGGCAAGGCCCAGGAGATGGCGCTTGCCGCTGCCGCGGCTGAGTCGCAGCGCGAGCTTGAAGCCGCTCGCAGCGAAGCTGAGCGTACGCTTGCCGACTATCAGGCGAAAGTGAAGGAGAAGTTCTCTGCTGCGAAGTCTCAGTCTGAGCAGGAGGCCGAGGGCCTGCGTGCGCAGCTGCGCGAACAGGAACTGACGGCCAAAATGAACCTATCGGAGGCAGTCGCCGCGGCGGAGCGTGAGCGTGATGAGGCGCGCGCCAAGCTCACGAGTGAGCTGGCGGTGCGTGATTCTCGCGAGGAGCAGGCCAAGGCGGCACACGAGCTCGAGCTTGCGCAGGCCAAGCGTGCGAGTGATGAACTGATCCGCTACAAGGACGAAGAGATCGAGCGCCTGAAGGACATGAAGGTACGCCTGTCTACCAAGATGGTGGGCGAGTCGCTCGAGCAGCACTGCGAGACTGAGTTCAATCGCTTGCGCATGACGGCGTTTCCCAACGCGTATTTTGAGAAAGACAACGATGCGTCTGAGGGTACCAAGGGCGATTTCATCTTCCGCGAGTGCGACGCGAGCGGCAACGAGATCATCTCGATCATGTTCGAGATGAAAAACGAGAACGATGAGACGGCTACCAAGCACAAGAACGAGGACTTCTTCAAGAAGCTCGACCACGATCGTCGCCAGAAAGGCTGCGAGTACGCGGTGCTCTGCACGCTGCTCGAGCCTGAGAGCGAGCTCTATAACGCCGGCATTGTGGACGTGAGCTATCGCTACGAGAAGATGTATGTGATCCGTCCGCAGTTCTTCATCCCTATGATCACGCTGCTGCGCAACGCCGCTATGGGATCGCTACGCTATAAGCAGGAGCTAGCAGAGTACAAGCAGCAGAACATCGACGTCACGAACTTCGAAGCCAAGATGGAAAAGTTCAAGGACGGCTTCTCACGCAACTACAACCTGGCGAGCAAGCAGTTCGAATCGGCGATCAAGGAGATCGATGCTGCCATCAAGCAGCTCGAGAAGACCAAGGACGATCTGCGTCGCAGCACCGAGAACCTGCGCTTGGCCCACAACAAGGCCGATGAGCTGACCATTCGCAAGCTCACCTGGGGCAACAAGACCATGAAGGCGGCATTTGACGAGGCGCACGAGGCCGCAGCAGATGCGGGCGATGAGCCTGCCGAGGCTGATGCCTATGAGGTCGAGGATGCCGAGTAGGAGATAGCATATAGTGCAAAAAGCGGGGCCGCTGGCGATGTTGCCAGCGGCCCCGCTTCGTTTGCCTGGCTGATTTGGCTAGTCTTCGAACAGGTCCTCGATAAAGCCGACGCGGTAGTTCTTGAAGATGACCTCGCCGCCGTCTTGCGTGGCGTCCAGGTCGACATCGCCCATGATGCCAAAGTCGTGATCGCCATCCTCATCGGCAAAGATCTGATGCACGTGCCACACGTGATCGGTCTTTTCGTCGCTCTCGTCGATGGTAAACATCGCCGAGCTGCGGGCGTCGCCGTTGGTGAGAATCTCCTCGTGCTGCTCGTGATAGGCATCGAGCGCCTTTTGCCAGCGCACCTCGCTCATGCCCCAGTCCTCGTCGAGCTCGCCCAAGTCGCGCAAGTGTCCACGGGCGGCAAGGGTCACGCGGCGGAAGAGTGCGTTGCGCACCAGCAGGGTGCAACCGCGGCGGTCCGCCACGACCTCGTCGATGCCCTGGGGTGGTGCGGCGTCGAGTGCGGCCGGGTTGCCGGCGTTCTCCCACTCGTCAACCAGGCTCGAGTCGACCGAGCGCACCACAAAGCCCAGCCACGAAATGATGTCGCGCAAGCGCTCGTCGCGCTTTTCGATCGGTACGGTGCGATCGAGCGAGCGGTAGGCCTCAGCCAGGTAGCGCAGCAGAATGCCCTCGGAGCGGGCGATGCCGAGCTTTTGGATATAGCCCTTAAAGTCGCTCGCGCTCTCGAGCATGTCGCGCAGGACGCTCTTGGGCGAGAGCTGGTAGTCGTTGGCCCAAGGTACTTCCTGGCAATACTTATCAAAGGCTGCATCGAGCAAGTCTTCGAGCAGTTTTTCGTAGGTGACATCCTGGATGCGCTCCAGGCGCTCCTCATACTCGACGCCGTCTGCTTTCATCTCGGCCATGGCGCGATCACGTGCTGCGCGCTCCTGTGCGCGCAGCACCTGCTTGGGGTCCTCGAGTGTTGCCTCGACCATCGAGATGAGGTCCATGGTGTAGGTCTCGCTCTCGGGGTCGAGCAGCTCCAGCGCGGCGAGCAAAAACGGCGAAAGCGGCTGGTCGAGCGCAAAGTCCTCGGGCAGATCGACCGTCAGCGCGTAATCGATATCCGGTGCGGCGTCAGCCGGAGCGTCGGGCGCGGGCGGCACCTCGGTACGCACGACGACGCCGGAGTCGATGAGTGTGGCGAAAATCTCATCGGCACGAACCTCGAGCTTCGCCTTTTCCTCGGGCGTTTGCAGGCTTGTCTCGATGAGGTCGTGCACGCGGGCGCGAGCGTCACCGCCCTGCTCGACCACGCTAATCACCATGGAGTGCGTGATGCGAAGACGCGGTTTGAGCGTCTCGGGCTGCGTCTCGATCAGGCGCTCAAAGGTCTGCTTGTTCCAGGTGACAAAGCCCTCGGGAGCTTTCTTCTTTTTAATCTTGCGGAGCTTTTTGGGGTCGTCGCCTGCCTTGGCCATGAGCTTGGCGTTCTCGATCTCGTGCTCCGGGGCCTCGGCGATGACCATGCCCTCGGTGTCAAAGCCCGAGCGACCGGCGCGGCCGGCGATCTGATGGAACTCACGGGCGCGCAGACGACGCATCTTGTAGCCGTCGAACTTGGTGAGTGCGGTGAGCACCACGGTGTGGATGGGCACGTTGATGCCGACGCCGAGCGTGTCGGTGCCGCAGATGACGGGCAGCAAGCCCTGCTGCGCCAGGCGCTCGACCAGCAAGCGATAGCGCGGCAGCATGCCGGCGTGGTGCACGCCGACGCCGCAGCCGAGCAGGCGCTTGAGGATCTTGCCGAAGGCCGTCGAGAAGCTCGTGCCCTTGGCAGCCTCCTTAATAGCCTCGCGCTGCTCCTTGCTGGCAATGCCAAAGTTGGCGAGTGACTGTGCCGTTGCGAGTGCGGCGTCTTGGCTAAAGTGCACGATGTAGAGCGGTGCCTCGCCGCGGCGCATCGCGAGCTCAACGGTGCCCTCGAGCGAGGTCGTCACATAGTCGTAGCTCAGCGGTACGGGACGCGGGGCGTCGACGACGAGGTCGCAGGTGGCGCCGGTGTGTTCCTCGAGCGAGGCTGCAATAGCGGTGACATCGCCAAGCGTGGCGCTCATGAGCATGAATTGTGTGTGGGGCAGGGTGAGCAGCGGTACCTGCCATGCCCAGCCGCGGTCGGGGTCGGCGAAGTAGTGGAACTCATCCATGGCGACGCAGCCCACATCGGCATCCTCACCCTCGCGCAGCGCGTCGTTGGCAAGGATCTCGGCTGTGCAGCAAATGACGGGTGCCTTGGTGTTGATATGCGTGTCGCCGGTGATCATGCCGACGTTATCGCGGCCGAGCACCTGCACCAGGTCAAAAAACTTCTCGCTAACCAGAGCCTTGATGGGGGCCGTGTAGTAGCAACGCTTGCCTTGCGCCATGCCCATAAAGAGCATGCCCAGCGCGACAAGCGATTTGCCCGAGCCGGTCGGCGTGCCCAAAATGACATGATCGCCGGCGGCAAGATCCATGAGGGCTTCTTCTTGGTGGTCCCACAGCTCGATGCCGCGGTCGCTCGTCCATTCGAAGAAGCGCTCGAAGGCCTGATCGGGCGTGAGCCATGGCTCGGGCTCGCTGCCGTCCTCGGGCTCCCACCAGGTGGGGGAGAGCGCTCCGAGCGAGCCGAACTCGGCCTCGGTGCCTGTGCCGCCCGAGAACGAGCTGGCGGCGCCGGCGCCGGAGACGGTGCTGGCGGCGGTATCTGTCGTGGTCTGTGCCATGTGGTTTGCTTTCTCTCGCGATTGTCCGCCAACTATTATGGCGTAGCGGCGGCGCGGGGCGCCAGCGCGAAAGAAAATGCAGGAAATGGGCGTGTGATGCTAGCGATCGTTAGCGTTCTTGCGGCAGGCGCTTCTTACCCTTGCGGGCGCGGTTCTTAAAGTTCTCAACGGCTTCTTCCATGCCGAGGGGCACGTAGGTGAGTTCATCGAGATCGTCGGGCAGATAGCAGGCGAGGCTCTGCTCCTGCGCCCGGCCTGCCGCGAGCTGCTCTTCGGTGGGCTCCGCACCGGGTGTGGCGCAGATGCCATAGACGACAGCGCCCATCTCGCGCGTTCGGCACTCGTATTCGGTCTCGGGATGCTCGGGATGGTCGCGGCGGACGTCGTCACTTACCCAAAGCGTGTCGTAGCCGGCCGCGGCAAACTGACCCAGGGCGTAGTCGCGCAGTGGTTTACTGTCGGTGCGCAGTGCGACGGTGGCGCCGGCAGCAAAGAGCGGACGGTAGAGCATCAGATGGTCGACATGGACAAGTCGCTTTTTGGCGTACTTGGCCTTGGGCTGCGGCGTGGGAAAGTTGATAGTGATGGCATCGAGCTCGCCTGCGGCGAACAGCTGCGGCAGCGATGCGGCGCCTCGGGGCAGCACGAGCGCGTTGGGCAGTTCCTGCTCGCAGATCTTCTGAGCGGCATAGGCGATGCAGATGGGCTCCTGGTCCATACCGATAAAGAGGGTATCGGGCTCACGGCGAGCGCGCTCAACCAGGTAAGTTCCTTTGCCGCAGCCTAGGTCGAGATGAAGGCGGCCGAAGGGCTTGCCGCCAGCCGGCGTGCATGCCTCACACCAGTGTCCGGCATAGTTCTCGGGGTTCGTCTCGATCGCATCGGCGTAGCGCTCCAGGCGCTCCTCGAGCACAAAGTTCTTAGGCGTGCGAACGTGGACGGCTCCCATGAGGCTCCTTGGTCATAAGTATGGAACGCATGGCTGCACGTTCCGGCAATGGGTTGGAAGAGGGCGGGCGCAATGTGCCCGAAAGTTGCGGTGCGGCTCAGCGGCGAGTCGCTTGGTCCTACAGGCGCTTAAGAATTACATAGCGATTGAGCTCGCCGCTGCGACCATCGGCATGGAAGCGCTCAAGCTCGCGCACGGGGACCTCACCGCTCTTGTAGAACGTGCGAACGCCGCGCACCAGGTCGGTGATCTGCTGATCGTCAAAGTGGTGGCAATAGCGGTAAGCATGGCGGTCATTTTGCCAGCCAATGAGGTGGTCGCCGGCTTCAAACTGCGCGGAGTCGTAGCCCTCAAACGGCGGGGTGAGCTCGGCGCGGGCTTCGGCGCGAACGGCCTTGCGCGCCATGCGCTCGTCGTTCATAAACTCCCAAAAGCTGATGGCGATGATGCCGCCTGGGCGCGTCTGGCGCACCAGGGCGTCGAGCACGCGTACGCGGTACTCGCACGACGGCACGTGGTGCATAAATCCAAAGCAGACCGAGATGTCGGCGAGCGGGGCGTCGAAAAGCACGTCGGGTGTCTCGGCGGGGTTGAGCTTCATGAGGGCGTCGAGCACATCGAGTTCCTGGAAGCGCAGGTTGGGAATGCGCAGGGCGTGGCCATGTGCATCGATGGCCAGATCTTGGCACGAGTCGACACCATAGAACTCAAACGGGCAACTGGCATCTGCCGAGGGGTTTGCGCCGTTGACGCCCTTGGCGGCGAGTGCGCCGCCGGCGGCAAAGTTCTCGAATCGCATATTGCCGCAGGCAAGATCGAAGACGCGGACGGGATGCTCGATCGTGGCGACGTCGAGCTGCCCGAGCGCGATGTCCATGGTGCGCACCCAGCCGGGCCACGGGGCCTGGCGCGTATCGGAGAAGGAGGTGGAGTGCTCGCGATAGAACGTATTGTTGAGCTGGATGAGCGATGAGGCGAAATCGCGGTTCACGGCGCGGAACTCCCTCCGTTGGCGGTGCGAAATAAACAGTATGACCATACTACCGTTAACGCCGCAACGGGGACAACCGAGCTAGGTGTCATTGCTTTGTTTGGACACATTTCCGCAGCTCATATGCGCCCGCAACCGACGGTTGTCAAAAATCTCACTAGAATAGGTGGCATGCTTTTGGCGGTGGCGGATACATTTTTAACTGTGCAAGGCGCCTTAAGAACAAAAACGGTCCGGCGGCACGGCTGGCATCACATAGGAGGAACCATGAATGTAGAAACTGCGCAGCGGCTCGCCGACCTTCGCCGCAGCAAAGGCTTTAGCCAAGAAGGACTGGCACGAAAGCTGGGGCTGTCGCGCCAAGCGGTCAGTAAATGGGAGCGTGCAGAGAGCTCGCCTGATACCGAGAATCTGATCTCGCTCGCCAAGCTCTACGGTGTGAGCCTGGACGAGCTCCTCAATCCGAGCGACGAGATCGAGGACGATATCGAGTTTGAGAACGAGGACCGCGCCCGCCAGCGCGAGGCCGAGGCGGCAGAGCGCGCTCGCACCCATGAGGCGGCGGCGCGCGCCACCGAGGCGGCAACGCAGGCGAGTGATGCCGCGGCTAAGGCGGCACAGGCGGCAAGCTGGAGTGCGCAAGCCGCCAATGCCGCTACGGCGCAGGCGACGAGTGGCAGCGCAGTTGGCTCGACTCCGGTGAAGGGTCCGTTCCAGTCGTTCCCGTATTGGGCCGTGTGCTGGCTGCTGTTCTTTTTGCTGATATTTCTGTTTGGTGCCGGCCCCTTTGCCGCGCTGATCTTCTTCACGATTCCCATCTATCGCTGGGTGGCGCGTGCGCTCGATGGTGATTGGGCACGCGGGGATATTCAGGTTGGTTCGGCACCGGTGACAGCTAGGGCTCAGGTGCAGGACGTTCCTGCTGCCGTTGATACTGACGTGGCTACCGCGACCACCGCTGAGCCGATTGCCAAAGAGGGTGGTGAATGATGAAGCTTTCGCATGAATCCAAGGTACGCTTGGGCGTTGGCATCGGAGCGTTCGTGCTTATCATCGGGCTCGTCTTTGGCGCTTCGCGGCTATTGGCTCATTCTGATATGGTGCGTACGACCGGTATTCTATCTGGCCATTTGTCTGATTTTGACGATATGTTTGACGAGGACGATTCCTTGAATAGCGGTAACTATTCCGCTCGGCCTCAGCAGCTTTCGAGCACGACTTTTGATGCCGATGAGTTCCGCTACCTCGATTTCGATATCAATGCGGCTTCGGTGGACGTCAAGGTTGTTGATGGCAACAAGGCTCGCGTTATCGAGCGGGGGCGCGTTGCCGAGGGTATGGATGCCTCCAAGGCCGCGACGCAAAACATCGCATCCGTCGAGGACTCGACGCTCAAGGTTTCCCAGTTTGGAAGTGATGACGGTAAGGCAATCGATCGCTCAGTTACGGTCGAGCTGCCGCGCCGTGTTGCCGAACATCTGAAGGGAGTCAACGCGCACGTGGGCTCGGGTAATCTGCAGATTGCCGGTGTCATCTGTGATGGTTTCGATCTTTTCCTGGGTGCGGGAGATGTAGAGTTTACGGGCAGCGTGACTGATGCGCTTAGCGCTGAGGTCGGTTCGGGCGATGTGACGCTCGAGCTTTACCAGGCCCCCGCGAAGTCGATGGACGTGAGTGTGGGCTCGGGCGATGTGGAGATGACGGTTCCGAACTCGACGGGCTTTAAGGCGAGCCTCACCTTGGGCAGCGGCGACTTCGAGAGCGATTTCCTTCCGCTTGGCTACGACGGCGAGACCATTTTGAATCTTGAATTCGATAACGGTGACAAGTCTGCCACGTATCGTTTTGAGGTCGGTTCGGGCGACATGTCGTTTGATCCGGAGTGATGGCTGCGGGCTGGTCCGCAAGCATAGATGCTTAGACGCGCTGTTTGATGGAGGCGCCGGAGCCGTGACGGGCTCCGGCGCCTTTGCCTTTACAATGGGTGCATGGAACAGATTATCTTGAACATACTCGAGGCCCTGCGTCGCGGCGAAACCGTGGACGACAAGGCGCTCGTCAAACTGATACATGCCGAGGCGCGCCGCGAGGGTGCCGATAAGCGCGACCTGGCCAAGCGTCGCCTGCTGCCGTTTTACCAGCGGGTAAAGCGTGAGGAGCCGGCTCGTTGGGCTGGGTGGAATGTCGATGCCGAGCTGGAACGTCAACTGCTGCAGGTGCTGCGTATGAAGCCGCGCCGAACGGCTTCGGGCGTGGCGACCATTACCGTCATCACCAAGCCGTGGCCGTGCTCGGGCGATTGCCTGTTTTGCCCCAACGACCTGCGTATGCCCAAAAGCTATCTGCATGCCGAGCCCGCGTGCGCCCGTGCGGAGCAAAATTGCTTCGATCCATATCTGCAGGTGAGCGCCCGTTTGACGGCGCTTTCGCAGATGGGGCATGCGACCGATAAGATCGAGCTCATTGTGCTTGGCGGTACCTGGAGCGACTATCCGGAAGGCTATCAGACATGGTTTATGTCGGAGCTTTTCCGTGCGCTCAATGACGATGCCGTCGCCGGCGTGGCGGCAAACCCCATGTTGGCGCGTCCGGGCATCAGTCGTGCCGAGGCGGGGCGCCTGCTCGATGACGCTCCCGCCGATGCCCTGCCGCCGGTGGTAGCGGAGCGCCGCGAGCGCTATCGGGCTGCCGGCATTGCGACAGACGAGGTCGAGCTTGCTGCCGGCGTTGCCGACGAGCAAGGGCGTGTGGATGCTGCCGTGGGCGGCTATAACCGCGCGGTGCGTCGTCTGTACGGTTCCGGTACGCCGTGGGGCGAGGTTGCCGAGTGGCAAACGGCAACGATGGAGGAGCTCGAGCGTCAGCAGCGCATCAACGAGACGGCGAAGCATCGCGTGGTGGGGCTCGTTATCGAGACCCGGCCCGATGCCGTGACGCCACAGGCCCTCACGCTCATTCGTCGCCTGGGCTGTACTAAGATCCAGATGGGCATCCAAAGCCTTGACCAGCACCTGCTCGATATCAACGAACGTCGCATTTCGGTGGCGCAGATTGAGCGGGCGTTTTCACTTGCGCGCCTGTTTGGCTTCAAGATCCACGCGCATTTTATGCTCAACTTACTGGGCGCCACACCCGAGGGGGACAAGCGCGACTACGAGCGCTTTATGACCGAGGGGGCCTTTATGCCCGACGAGGTCAAGGTCTACCCGTGTGCGCTCATCGAGGGCTCGCGTCTGGTGGGCTGCTATGAGCGCGGCGAGTGGCGTCCCTATACCGAGGAAGAGCTGCTCGATGTGCTGGCCGACGATATCGTGGTGACGCCGGCGTTCTGCCGCATCAGCCGCATGATCCGCGACTTTAGCTCCGATGACATCATGGTGGGCAACAAGAAGCCCAACCTGCGTCAGCTCGTTGAGAACCGCCTGGCGGCTCGTAGGGAAGGCGCGACGGTGCGCGAGATTCGCTATCGCGAGATCAGTACCGCGGGTGCCGACCTGGATGAACTGTCTCTTGACGAGGTCGCTTACGAGACGCCGGTGACGCGTGAACGCTTTTTGCAGTGGGTGACGCCCGAAGGCAAGATCGCCGGCTTTTTGCGCCTGTCGCTACCCGACCGTTCGTTTGTTGCCGCGCATGCGGACGAGTTGCCGACGACACCGGACGAGGCGATGATTCGCGAGGTGCACGTGTATGGCATGGCGGCACGCGTGGGGGATCAAGGTCAGGCGGCTCAGCATCACGGTCTGGGGCGTCTGCTCGTGGAGCGTGCGTGTGAGATTGCCCGGGATGCGGGTTATGCGCGTATCAACGTGATTAGCGCGATTGGCACACGCGAGTACTATCGCCATCTTGGATTTTATGACCATGGCCTTTATCTGCAAAAGGAGCTCTAGATGAACAAGCCGAGTGTTTCTGCCGGCGTCGTTGCCGGCGTTGCTCTGGGAGCCGCGGCGCTTGGTGCGGCTGCTGTCGCTGTTCGTGCTGCCTGTCTGCAGGTTGCGCGAACCCGCAATGGGTTGGCGCGTGTGAAACGCGTGCACAATGAGAGCGACGATGAGATTCGCGTCTTGGTGCAAGGTGGGGTCTACCAAAGTGCGAGTTACGTTGGCGAGCGTTGGGCAGAGCCGGTCTTTGCGTACTATCGTGCATTTGACGATGTGTTTGAGACTGAGGGCGCAATGCGTGATGCTTACGGGCATGGTATCGACCGTATGCTCATGCTGGGCGGGGGTGGGTTTGCCTATCCCAAGTTCGCGCTGATGTCGCACGAGGGCTTGCGCATGGACGTTATCGAGTATGACGGAGAGATTACGCGCCTGGCGCGCCGCTGGTTCTACCTGGACGAGCTGGAGCGCACGGTGGGCGATCGCCTGCGGGTGATTACCGCTGAGGCGCGTTCGTACCTGGGTGTGACGAGCGTGGGCCATCGTCGCTACGACGTGGTCGTGAGCGATTGCTTTGGCGGTGCCGAGCCCGTGCGCGAGCTGGCGACGGTTGAGGCGTTGCGTTTAGTGCGGGGCAGCCTGAACCCCGGGGGTATCTACGTTGCCAATATCGTGAGCGCAAACGAGGGGAGCGACGTGACGTTTCTGCGCGATTGCACTGCCACGGCACTCGAGGTATTCGCCCACGCCTGGGTGGTCCCATGTGGCGATGCGGAGTTCGGCGGCGAGGAGAACTACCTGCTCATCGCCAGCGACGGCGACTACGTCTTTACCGAAGCCGTGCCCTTCGGCGTCGACTTCCTTGGCACCGTCCTTCACGACAAGTAAGTCTCCCCGTCCCAAAAAGACTGGTCTTAGGCGTGGTCGCGCCAGCCGAGAACGCGCTGCTTCATGCCTTCGATGTCGAGCACGCCTTCGGCAAAGCCCTTGCGCACGAGCTCTTCGGGAACGTACTCGTCGTAACGATCAAAGTAGGGCACCTCGCCGGGATAGACGAGCTCGATAGGGTCGAAGTCCTTCTCGGCCTCGGCGGCGAGCACCTCAAAGAACGTCTCCTCGTCGGCCTTCATCTTAAACTGCATAAAGTACGGGCGCGATGGGTCGAGTCCGCGAAGGCCCAGCTCCGTGGCACATTTAATCTTGAGCATGCGCTCGAGCGCCAAAAAGGCGTAGCTGCCCAACCAGGGGAAGAGCACCCAGGTATCGCCGCCCAGGTTGATGAGCGGCTTGGTTCCCGCACCCGAAATATCGGCCGTATGACGAGCCTGCGCTAAGCGGGACCGTGCGTTACCCATGAGGTACGGATATGTCGCGTGCTCGTTGAGCGCCTTGTGCATGCGCTCGAGTACGTGTGTATTGATGTCGCCGGGGCAGTCGCCAAAGTAGGCCGGCACCCGGCCCTTGACCTGCGTGGCAAAGACGGTGTGGCGCTTCCAGTCCACTTCCTCGACAATCCAGCAGTGTCCGGCGATGGCGATGCGCTCACCGGGCGGTGGCGGATTGACGATCGTGCCCAACTCGGCCGACTCGCTGCGAACGGTGAACTCCTCGTTTTCCTGGAATACGGCGTAGAACTTAAAGTTGTTAATGATGTGCTCGCCCGCGAGACCCACAATGAGCCCACCGCCCTCGGTGACCTGGATATGGTCGATCTTGATGAGGTGGCGCAGCAACACGCGATAGTCATCGGCCGAGATGCGATGGAAATAGCTGAGCGTGAGCACGCGCTGGGCAAGCTCGGCCGGCGTGAGCTCGCCGGTGCTGGCGAGCGTCGACATAGTCTGGTGGTAGAGCAGGCTGTAGGGGAGTCGATCGAGCTCGGGCGGCTCGACCCACTTTTCCTCGCGATAGAGTTGTACGAGCGCGATACCCTGCAGGAGCTTCCACGGAATGGTCTCGGGCATCATCGTGCGCGGCTCGGGCTCTTCCTCGCGCATGACAAACCACATCTCGGGCGGAAGATCGCGGCGTCCCGTGCGGCCCATGCGCTGCAAAAAGGAACTGACGGTAAACGGTGCATCGATCTGGAACGCGCGCTCCAGGCGGCCGATATCGATGCCGAGCTCCAGCGTGGAGGTGGTGACGGTTGTCTGTGCCTGTTCCTCGTCACGCATGAGCTCCTCGGCGGTCTCGCGTAGTGATGCCGAGAGGTTGCCATGATGGATAAGGAAGCGGTCTGGCTCGTGCCGGCTTTCACAGTAGCTGCGCAGCATGGAGCACACGGCCTCTGCCTCCTCGCGCGAGTTAGCAAAGACCAGGCACTTGCGGCCGCGGGTATGTTCAAAGATGTAGCCCATGCCGGGGTCGGCGTTGTCAGGTGCGGTGTCGGTGGGGTTGAGAAGCGCCTGCTCGGTCGCTCGTGGGATGTCGACTTCGCCCTCGGGGGCCGAGGAAGTGCGACGGTTTTTGGGAGCGGCCTTGCCCCGCGCCTGCTCGCGACGTTGACGGCGTTCCTCTTGTGTAAGCTGTCCGCTGTGGCGCATGTCTTGTCCGGATGCGGGCAGTGCCGCGGGTGCCGCTGCCTCAATGCGCTCGCACGCAAGCACTTCGGCCTCTTGAGGACCCATGCTCTCGAATCCCCGCTGCTGCGCCTGGGGACCCGAGTTGTAGAAGTGCTCCATGGAGATGCGCCATACGCGGCGCGGTTCTTCAAAGCGGGGGATAACACAGTTGCGCCCCGTTCCCTGTGAGAGAAAGGCACCCGTGCGTTCCGGGTCCCCGATGGTGGCCGAAAGACCGATGCGCCGGGGCCGTACGCCCGCCATGCGCGAAAGACGCTCGATAAGGCAGAGTGTCTGCCCGCCGCGGTCACCGCGCATGAGCGAGTGGACCTCGTCGATGACCACATAGCGTAGGTCGCAAAACATGCGCGGGATCGCCATGTGCTTATGGATTAAGAGCGCCTCGAGTGACTCGGGCGTAATCTGCAAGATGCCGCTCGGCTTTTTGATGAGCTTAGCCTTGTGCGACTGCGAGACATCGCCGTGCCAGTGCCAGACGGGGATGTCGGCTTCTTCGCATAGGTCATTGAGACGGACGAACTGATCATTGATGAGTACCTTGAGGGGGCCGATATAGAGGGCGCCAACGCTTGCGGGCGGGTTCTCCCAAAACTCGGTCAGGATGGGAAAGAAGGCCGCCTCAGTTTTGCCAGATGCCGTGGATGCCGTCAGGAGCACATTGTCTTGCGTGTTGAAGATGGCATCTGCCGCCGCAACCTGGATGGAGCGCAGACTCTCCCAATCGTGGGAGTAAATGAAATCCTGGATAAACGGGGCATATCGGTCAAAAGCGTTCATGGGACCTCCTCTCATCAACGGGCTGATCAACGCAACGGGCAACGGCTCGATATTTTGCAACATCGGCGTTTGCCAAGATAAAACCTGCCAAAATAAACCTGACCTTTTTGGCAGGTTAGATGGTGAACTCGGCGAAGTTGCGGTCGTCGCCTGCGGTGCCGGTGTCGTCTGTTGCGGCTGTCGGCGCCAGCGCGTCGCCACCGACGCTTTGCAGCAACTCGGCCACGTTAGCATCGGGGTTTTGACACAGGATATCGAGCAGCTCGATAAAGTCGCGGATGACTTCGCGGGGCGTCAGATGCGTGTCGGCCCCCACGCGGCCAAACTCAATTTTGAGGAAGTCCACCAAGTCGTTCTCGGTAAGCGTGGGCGTCCAGCCAAAGTAGCCGGCATGGATCTGCATGAGCTTTTCGATGAGCACCAGCAGCTCCTCGTAGGTGAGCGGCTGCAGGCGGATGATGGGCGCGAGCATGTCTTTGAGGTCATCGCGCGCAAAGCGGCCCTGGGCGAGTCGGCTCCGAAGGGCCTCGTAGGAAAAGACGCCGCGGCGGCGGTCCTCGATAGAGGTCGGCGTGCCGCCCATGATCACGCCCAGGTACTGCGCTTTGCCTTGGAGCGTGTCGTTGTACATGGTCAGGATCTTCTCGTAGTTATATTGGCGCGTAATCGCGTTGGGAATCTTGTATAGATTCACGAGCTCGTCGATGAGCACCAGCATGCCCTTGTAGCCGCTGCAGACCAAAAAACGTGCGATGAGCTTGACGTAGTCGTACCAGTCGTCGTCGCTGATGATGGTCGAGGAGCCCAACTCGGCGCGTGCCTCACTCTTGGTGCGGTACTCGCCGCGAATCCATTTGGTCACGCGACTCATAGCTTCTTCGTCACCCTCCGAGACGGCCGCGCGATAACGGCGGAGCATACGGGCGAAGTCGAAGCCGTGGACCATTTCCTCGAGCGGGGCCAGTTGGGCATTAACGGCAGACTCGTCGGCGTCGGCACACGAGGCGACCCAGCGATCCAGGATAAGGTTGAGCGCGCCGCCCTCGGGGCGCGTCTTGGTCGATATGTTGCGGATGAGCTCGCGATAGGTGGCGAGGCCCTGGCCCTGGCCACCCTGTAGACGGCGCTCAGGGGAAAGGTCGGCATCGGCGACCACAAAACCTTCGCCCATGGCATGCGTTCGGATGGTCTGGAGCAAAAAGCTCTTGCCGGCGCCGTAGCGACCGACTAGGAAACGGAAGCTCGCGCCGCCATCGGCGATGAGGCTTAGGTCGGTGAGCAGGGCACGGATTTCGACCTCTCGCCCCACGGTGATATAGGGAAGGCCAATGCGCGGGACAACGCCGCCCTTGAGCGAGTTGAGAATGACGGCGGCGACGCGCTTGGGCACACGGGGTGCTGCGGGTGCGGTATCACTCATGGTCTAGGTATCCTCTCACGTCTGCTTCGTAGTCCTCGATAATTTGCGGTCCTGCTGAGCCAAATTCAATAACGGTGTCGCCCACCAGGTCAAAGAGCGCTTCGTTGATGCTATCGACGAGCATGTCCTCACTCTTGCCCGACTGTGCCACCGCCGATGCCGTCTGCGCTGCGTTTTGCTCGAGGAGCGCTCGAAGATAGGCGTCTGCGGCGGAATCGAGTACGGACGCGGTGTCGGCGGGCGTGGGCGCTGGTGCGAGGAGCGGGGCTACGACGCCAAACTGCTCGGTGGAGATGGTCGGCTCGCCAGCCTCGTCCCGCTGCATGGTCGTCGCGACTGGTTCGGCGATCGTGTCGGCCACGGGCTTGGCTTCCCGTCGTTCGGCAACTGCCGTCTCGGCATCCGCAAGCGTGCCGTCCTCACGCTCCTCGTCGATCAAAAGCGCCTCGCGCGTTTGCGCGGCGGCGCTCCGAATGTGCCCCAGCTGGCTCAGGTCGATATCGATCTTGACGGGCTGATGAGCGGCATCCCATGAAAGCCATGCTGTGATCTCGTCATCGATAATCTTAGCCAGATATTTGGGGACCTTCTCTTCCTTAAGGGGGTGGCCGGGATCCAGTGCCAAGCGCAGGCGTTGATCACAAGCGCGCATCATCTCACCGAGCTTGCTACTTTTTTGTCTGCTGCCGTGGATGCGCATGCATTCCCAAAAGCCATTTTGGCAGCGGTAGATGTGAATGGGGTCCAGGCGATATTCGCAGTCCTCGTGGCGCTCGGGCGCAAAGAACACGGCCGAGGCAAACATGGTGTAGGGCATGGCCGTCTCCTCCCCAAACAAGCTCGCTACGATGCCGGTCTTTCGGTGCGTGTCATAGTAGCGCGCCATACGGACATACACGGCGCATGCCACGTGGCGCAGGTCGCGATGGTGGGAACGGTCGAGCCGTGAGTTATTCAGGTTGTACGTCGAGAGTGCGTCGATGGCAGCCATGAGCCGCTCCTCATGCGCCTCATCGGGCGGAAGGGGAAGCGTGGGCTCGGAGGCCTTGCGACGCGCAGGCGGCAGGTCCGACGGTGCCGGCGCGGGTACAAGGTCTCGCGCCGCGCGGCGCAGCTCGATGAGGGCGTTGTCGAATGCGACGGTTTTAGAGTCGCGAAGCAGCTTGGGGTCGAGCTCATGGAACACGGCGTAGTCCTGCAGCCACACGCGTGCGAACCGGTCGATGCCGGGTTCAAAGGCGCGATAGGCATCCCAAAATGCCTTGATCTTGTCATAGCCGTCACGCGGATTGTCGACGCCAATGCCGCAGATCAATTCGTAAAGATAAAGAAAAGCAAACGAGGTCGATGTCTCCTCGATATTGCCGCGGCGCACTTGGGCACGCCAGGTAAAGTAGCCGCGCAACTGTCGATCGCTCATGGCATTGTAGGTGGGAAAGTACGACTTAAAGGTGCCGTTGTAGGGGCAATCGTCCTCGAAGTCGGCCATCAGCAGGCCTTGACGGTAAAAGAGCTCCGCCTCCGATAGCCAACGCCCAGCGCCGCCTTTGGGATCATCTTGCCAGCGTGATATCTCGCGCATCTTGCGGTACTGGTCGGGGAGGAAGTTCTGCATCTGACGACCGGTCTTGAGAATCGGCTCGTCAGCATAGATTTCGTTTGAGAATCGGGCGGACTGATGGGTCCGGGCCTCGGCCATAATGCGCTCGATGAGCATCTTGACGTCCTGGTCGGCCACCGCTTCTCCTCTCCTAACGCAGCTTCGGTGACCTCATATCATAGCACAGCATCAAACAGATGTTCGAGATACCGCTGCGTAGATAGATTTAGAACAGGAGGGCGTAGATGACCGCCACGACGACGGAGGGAAGCATGTTGGCCGTGCGGAAGGTCTGAGGTCGAATAAGGTTAACGCCGACGCAGAAGATGAGCATGGAGCCCACGAGCGAAAGACTGTCGAGGGCTGCGGTGGTCATGATGGGGGAGAGTGCGCCGGCAAAAAGCGTAATCGTGCCCTGGAATACGGCAACGGGCAGGGCCGAGAAGATGCAGCCGCGGCCAAGCGAGGCCGTCATGGTGCAGACGATGATGCAGTCCAGTGCGCCCTTCAGGGCGAGCGTGGACCAGTCACCGAGCAGGCCGTCCTGAATCGATCCCACGATGGCCATGGCACCGATGCACACGGTGAGCGATGCCGAGACAAAGGCGTTGGTGAACTCGTTGTCTCCCTCGCTTCCGGTTTTGCGCTTGAGCCATTCGCCGAGGTTTTCGATGGCAGCTTCCAGGTTGATGGCTTCGCCGATGAGCGATCCGAGGGCAAACGAGACGATCAGCATAGTGGTACCGGTGGTCGACAGGGCGCCGCCGTCGATAACGAGCATCTTTTGCATGGTGCCGCCCAAGCCGATAAACAGGACGCACAGCCCCGATGCTTTCATGAGCGTGTCTTGGATGCGCGGTGTGATAAAGCGACCGCCCGCTAATCCCAAAAGACCGCCTGCAATCAAAAGCGCGACGTTGATGATCGTTCCCAAACCCGGCATGGATCCTCCCGTATTGATGCCACCTTGGCAATCGTAACAGAATAGAACGCAGGGCATATTGCGACTTGTCTAATACGTTATATGAGTGGTATTAAGTCTGGCGTACAGCGGTTAAGCCTTAGGTTGTCGTCGGAACGTAGGGATAGTATTCAAAGCGTAGCGTCATCAGCCGTTGTGGGGACTCGATGCCCGCGGCGATGATATCGGCATCTCGGGCGCGGTCAAACCCTTCAAGTTCAATCTGGTACGAGACGTCTTCCATAATGTCCAGACGTCGCCAGGCCAGGAGCGTGTCGCCATCGAATTCCAAGGTTTTGCTTCCATCTGGGGCAACGGCGTATAGGCGCAGCTTGGCAGTGGTTGCAGGGTCGACGATCGTGATCTTCTTGATTTCGTTCCGAGTATTCTTGGCGCCTAACAAGGTGAGCAATGTTGGTGCTACGATTTCGCCCGATGGCAAAAAGACGACCTCGACGGACTCGGGAAATGCGATGATAGCCGACTTGCGGACGGGCTGATTGGCGGCGGCAACTTCGATGTTCGCGGCGTCGACGGTCGTCGTGTGGTCGAGTGCGGTGAGCATGCAGCAGTTGCCCTCATCGACATCTTGAGGCGTAGCAAGGCCTAGGCCGTCCTCGAGTTGGGGATCGTTTGACTCGATAGCAGTTTCATCCGGTTCCTCTGAAGGGGCGGAGATGTCGTTAGCCGACAGTGACGCGCTATCTGCTTTATCCTCTGTTATGGCTGCGTTCGTGGTCCCATCTTTTGATGGGAAGGCCATTTCGTTCAATGCAAAGGGAGCAATCCCGATGGCTCCAGCTCCATTCCATTCCATTTCGAGGAGCGCCGGGTCGGCAAGTACGCGCTGCCTGTCTTGCGCCTGGACATCGATCTCAATAGGGCAGAGTTTCGCCCCTCGAGTAAGGCTGAGCGACCCGTTTTGCTTATCGTCTTTGATTTTGGCGCCTTCGGCATTGTCGGCGTAGAACAACAGGGGGGTCTCTCCCGTTGCGACGGCGTCGGTGCTGGCTTTGGTTATCCGCAACGATGCCGTGAATGAGAGCGTGGGCTGCGCGCCGTCGGCGTGCGAGACAACGCAGCCCAGGCATACACCTCCTTCTTCTTCGAAAAACGCGCTGTCGAAGGCGACCCTCGCTTCGTTCGCCGAGTCATCGACCGAAGCGATGTCGATGCGTAGCTCCAAATCGCAAGGGTCGTCATCTGCATCGAGCGCAACTGAGCGCCACGTGCAGATGGCGCATCCTGCCTGGGAGCCGTCCGTCTTGTCCGAACGCTTGATATCCACGACTATCGAGCTGTCCGTGTCCTGACGAAGGCATCCCGAGGTCGAGACTGTTGCCTGTGTGAGCGAAAACCGCTTGCACGCAATGACGCTCGACGGGTCTGGTGCGGGGCTTAGGGCTGCCGGCAAGGAGTCCGCCATGACGGGGGTCGCCCAAGCGGCGATAGGCGTTCCGGTTGCGAGTGCGCCGCAGAGCGCGACGACGGGCAAAAGGTTCTTCGATGCCATGGGGTCTCCTTGCTTTATATTGTGCGAGCTGGTTGTGTCTTATTGCTGGTTGCGTTTGATGCACAGTCCGAGGCCGGTGGCTCCCGCGCCCGCCGCAGCGACGCTTGCTGCCAAGAGCTGCTTTTCGTCGCCCGTTTGCGCCAACGGTTCCTGGCGGTCGCCGCGATCGAGCCCCGAGAGGTCGACCGTCACTTGCGTGGCGGCCTGCGCCTGTTCTTGTTGGGCAAAAGCCACTGCCGGCGCGAGCACCAGGATGCCGACGATGGCGGCCGATGTGATCGCCTTATGCCGTAGCGTGTGCACCGGGCTCGACCGTCCAAGTGATTGTTGCAACCTGATCGCCTTCGCCGGTTATATGGAAGATGTCGCGCGTGACACGGGCGACGTTTCCGCTCGTCTTGAGCTTGATCTTGTCCGAACCGCCGGCAATACCCTGATAGCCCATGTCAAAGGTTGCGTTCTTGGAGAGATCGATTCCCGTTCCCTGCGTTGCGGCGCTGGCATCCTGGAGCGCGCCGTCGGGGCCGACCTTAAAGTCGATGGAGTTCTGCGCGGATCCGGTCTTGGCGTCGGCGGCAATGGTCCAGGTGTTCATGGCGTCGATCTTCATGTTGGTGACATGGATGCCGTAGGCCGAAAGGTTGTCGATGGTGGTTGCATCTTCTGAGGGGCCCTGAAGCGTGCCGTCGGCCTTGGCGACGAACGGAATGACCGTCGGAACTTTGAAATTAACGTTGTCGATCTCGGTCCTGACCATTACCTTCGTGCTTCCAACGCGCCCGGCTGCCATGGCTGGCGTTGGCGCCGTGACCATTGCGAGTGCGAGCGCGAGCCCTGCGCCCACGACGAGCGCTCTGGCTCCGTTCATGTTCCTGGTGATGTCCATGGTCGTTCCTTTCTATTCGCCGCGGGCCGTCCCCGCGATGATTGGACGAGTGTTGGTGGCCGCGCGCAATGACGCAGCGGGCGTTAGGGGCTAGCTCTCGGCCTGTTCCACCCGGACCTTGACGCGCGTCGGATTGCCGTGGTTGTCATGGGTCTTGGTGTCGAGTGCCTGGATTTCGATATACGCTTCGCCTTCCTCGATGTTGCCGGCGGGACACGTCTCGACCGTCTTGCCGGTCTCGACGATGCCGGACTCATAGATGGTTTCGTCGTTTTGAATGACGCGGAATCGCTGGGGAAACTTGTTGTCCTGGACGTTTTGCACGTTGACGCGCAACTTGCCGCCTTCCTGCAGCTGGGCGACCGGCGCGACCGAGATCGTCATCATGTTGTCGCGGACGATGGCGTCGAGCTCATCTTGGATTTCTTGGCGCGATTTGCCCTCGGCCGTCGTGACCGAGGCGCCCGCTTCGGGTACGGGCTGTGTCTGCCAGGCGTACAAGCCTACGGCGACGAGGGCGCAGACGATAGCCAAGCAGACAGCGATGAGTTTCTTGCGATGTCCCGGACTCGCGAGCCGGGGCAACTTCTTCGCGCTCATGCGGCGTCCTTGGTGGTGTAGACGCGTGCGAACGTGGACGGGTCCGCTCCAAAGAGCATGTGAAGCATCAGACGGCGCGAGTAGACAAGCTCATCGAAGTCGGGAGGGAGCTCGATGTCGTGGACGCGTGCGATGTGGTGGGCGAGTGCCGAGAACGACTCGGGGTCGCAGATCACATCGGTAGTGACGTGGTAGACCGTCGTGTCGGGGAATGCCTCTTCTTCGAAAGGCAGGAGATGGGGATCGTCGTCGACTTCGATGGCGACACCGTACTGGGGCCAGTAATATGCCATAGGAACCTCCCTGCTTCTGGGGCCAAAACTTCTATCGGTTTGGCTGTCGATGCCGACCGTATCAGCCACTACTTGACCAAAAGCTGACCAAATGCTTGACGGATTCGCATCGTCGCAGGTAGTAGGTGGTAAAAAATACTTCAACATTTTTTGAGCGCCAATTTCGCGATCGTTGGCGGCAAAGCGATATGTGTCAAAAACATCGCCTGCCGAGATGTAGCGGCCGCTCGCAGAATTGCACGAACGTAAAAATCCTCAATTATGGAGACGGTCTCGAACACGTCAACGAAACGATGCGGTAACATCTCCCTGCAAACACTGTAGTTAGCTAAAGGGGAGTTCTGCATGTCTGCAACTATCAAACCCTTCACCGATGAGTTCGAGGAATACGGTCGCGACGAGTCTCGCTCGCCGGGCGAGGCCTCGAGCATTTCGTTTCCAACATCGGAAGGCGAGGCTTGCGCCATCCTGCGGCAGCTCCATGCCGAGCGTGTCTCGGTAACGGTTCAGGGCGCCCGGACCGGTCTTGCCGCCGGCGCCGTGCCCCATGGCGGCCACATCCTCAATACCTCCCGTATGAATCGCTACCTTGGCCTTCGCCGCGATGACGAGGGCCACTTTCTCTTGCGTGTTGAGCCCGGCGTCGTGCTGTCCGAGCTGCGCAAGCAGCTGGGCAAGAAGATGCTCCCGACCACAGGCTGGGACCAGGCTTCGCTTAAGGCTTACGAGGAATTTCAAGAAGCCCCCGAGCAGTTCTTTCCCACCGATCCCACCGAGGCATCTGCCTGCTTGGGCGGTATGGCGGCATGCAACGCCTCTGGCGCCCGTAGCTACGCTTACGGTCCCATGCGCCCCCACATCACGGGTCTTCACGTCGCGCTGACCGATGGCGACCTGGTCGAGCTTCAGCGCGGCGAGGTTTTTGCCCGGGGTCGCCACCTGTCACTTGCGACAGCGGAAGGCCGTGCGCTCGAGCTCGATCTTCCCGGCTATATCATGCCCGAGACCAAAAACGCTTCGGGCTATTTCGTCGCGGACGACATGGATGCCATCGACCTCTTTATCGGCGCCTGCGGCACGCTCGGCGTCATCACGGAGCTCGAGATTGCCCTGCAGGCGGCGCCTGCGGTCGTTTGGGGCGTCAGTTGCTTCTTCGATAGCGAAGACAAGGCCGTGTCCTTCACCGATTCCGTGCGCCCCGTCCTGTCCCATGCGGCCGCCATCGAGTATTTTGATGCTGGGGCTTTGGATATCCTACGCCGCCAGCGCGAGCAGTCGACGGCGTTTTCTTCGCTGCCGGCGCTCGACAAAGAGGCCAAGGTCTGCGTCTACGTGGAGCTCGACTGCGACGACGAGGCCCAAGCGACCGAGGAGCTGTATCACTTGGGTTGGGTGCTGGAGCTTGCAGGTGGCCGCGACGATGCGACATGGGTCGCGCGTACCGAGGTCGATCGCGAATGCCAGCGATTCTTCCGCCATGCGGTGCCCGAGAGCGTCAATATGCTTATCGACGAGCGCCGCCGCACCGACCCCACTATCACCAAGCTGGGCTCGGACATGTCGGTGCCCAACGCACGCTTGGCCGATGTCGTCGCCCTCTATCGACGTACATTGGCCGAAAGCGGGCTCGAGTCTGCCGCTTGGGGACACATTGGTAACAACCACCTGCATGTGAACATTCTGCCGCGCGATGCGCAGGATTACCGCCGCGGCGGCGAGTTGTTTGCCCAGTGGGCCTCCGAGGTTACGGCTATGGGCGGCGCCGTCTCTGCCGAGCACGGCGTCGGCAAGATCAAGGCGGGTTTTTTGGAGACGATGTACGGCCACGAGGCCATGGTCGAATCGGCGCGGCTCAAGCTCCAGCTCGATCCTGCCGGGCAGCTGGGTCGCGGCAACCTGTTTTCGGAGAAGCTCTTGGATGAACTCGTCCAGAAAGGGGGCGCGTGAAGATGAGCGATTTCCATATGGTGGTGTGCGTCAAGGCGGTGCCGGGTAGCACCGAGGTCAAGATGGATCCCAAGACCAATACCATCGTGCGCGATGGTAGGCAGGCGGTCATTAATCCCTTTGACGCGAGCGCCCTGGAGTGCGCTCTGGCACTGAAGGACGACTTTATCGGCTTTGGCATGGATGTGCGCGTGACGGTAGTGTCGATGGGCATTCCCGCGACTGAGTCGCTATTGCGTGACTGTATCGCCCGCGGCGCCGACGACGCCCTGTTGCTGACCGACCGCGCCTTTGCGGGTGCTGATACTCTGGCTACCACCTATGCGCTCAAATGTGGTATCGAGGCGCTCGATGAAGACTTTGACCTGCTCATCTGCGGCAAGATGGCGGTAGACGGCGATACGGCGCAAATCGGGCCCGAGCTTGCCGGCGCCTTCGAGATTCCCTGCGTGACCGATGTGAGCTGCGTGCAGAGCGCGGGCTTTACGACTTGCGGTTCGCTGGCGCTCGTTCACGGATGCGATGCCGGCGAAGAGACGGTCTATCTTGAGATGCCGTGTGCGATGACGACCGCTAAGGAGATCGGCCAGCTGCGCATGCCGAGCATCGCCGGTATTCGTGCGGCTGAGGAGGCTGACGTGCGCGTGGTCAACGCTGCCGACGTGCATGCCGACCCTGCGCGCTGCGGTCTTGCCGGCTCGCCGACGCAGGTCGTGCGCTCATTTGTGCCCGACCGCGATCAAACGTGTGAAGCCGTTGAGGACAAACCGACCGAGCAGGCGGCAAAGCTTGCCAAGATTATCGAGGGGATGGCATAGATGAGCGGACTGGTTATCGATAGCGAAGCCTGCATCGGCTGCGGTCGCTGCGTTCGCGCCTGCGCCTCGGGCGGCATTGTGGTGGAGGGCGAGCGGCCCAACCGCTGCGCCCGCGTAACCGACGGCTGCATTCTGTGCGGCGGGTGCGTCGACGCCTGTCCCGTCAACGCTATCTCGATCGAGCGTGACGAGGCCACTGGCGTGGCGGACCTTGGCGCCTATCGAGACATTTGGGTATTCGTGCAGACCGATGAGCACGATACGGTGGCTTCTGTGGCCTATGAGCTTATGGGCAAGGGGCGCGAGCTTGCCGATGCCCGCGGCTGCCGCTTGGTGGCGCTGGTCGGCATGGGTCCCGAGAGCTCACTTGGGGAGCTGGAGCATCTGGTCTGTGCCGGTGCAGACGAAGTTATGGTCTGTCGCGACGAGCGCCTGCGCCAAAACGACGCGGAGGTCTACGCCCGCCTGATCTGCGATTTGGTGGCCGAGCGCAAGCCCGAGGCCATTCTGTACGGCGCGACCGCTTTTGGGCGCGAGTTGGCTCCCGGCGTTGCCGTGCGCTTGCAGACGGGCCTTACGGCCGACTGCACCGTGCTTTCGATGGATACGGAGACGGGCCTGTTGCAGCAGACGCGCCCGGCGTTTGGCGGCAACCTGATGGCTACCATCGTTTGTCCCAATCACCGTCCCCAGATGGCAACGGTGCGTCCCGGCATCTTTAAGGCGCCCGACTTTGACTACGGCCGCTCCGGCACGATTACCCAAGTAGCGCTTGCGGAAGACGCCAAGGCTCGTGTCGAGATCTCAATCCCTGCCGAGGAGTGGGGACAGCAGGCCTCGATCGCCGATGCCGAGCGTCTGGTTGTGGTGGGCCGCGGTATCGGCTCCAAGAAAAATCTGCCGTTGATGAGAAAGCTTGCCGAAGCCCTCGGTGCCGAGCTCGGCTGCACGCGCCCCGTGGTGGAGACGGGCTGGCTGGAGTATCGCCACCAGATCGGCCAGACGGGCGTGTCGGTCTCGCCCAAGCTCCTCGTGAGCATCGGTGTCTCGGGTGCCATCCAGCATCTCGCCGGCATCGGCGGGGCGAAGTGCATTATCGCCATCAATGAGGACCCGGACGCCCCCATCTTTGGCGCCGCCCAGTATAAGGTCGTCGGCGACGCCGTCGAGGTCGTCGAGGAGCTGCTGGCCCAGCTTGAGCGCTAGGCACGCGCCAGCCAGTCGCGCATCTCGTCCTTTAGGCGCTCCCAGGCCGTCTGTGTGGTGGGATCGGCGAAAGGCCGCGTAATGCCAAAGGGTGCGTCGAGCAGGCGGTAGATATCGCCCTGCTCGCACGCCAGCGCGCGACTTGCGGGATAGACAAGTTCAAACATAAAGCAGATGAGCCCTACCAGGAAGTCTGCAGGTTCGTTGCGCTCATCGCGTGCAACGCAGCGGTGCTCGTCAAAGGCGGTGAGTGTCGGCGATGAGAAATGGCTGGCGAGAAACGTCTTCTCGTCCACCTTGAGGATAGTATCGACGGTGCTGTCGGCGATGGTGCGCATAATGTCGACCTTATCGCCGTCGCGCACGATATCGCAGAAGCGCCGCGTGCGCTCGTCGAGCTCCTCGGGTAGGCGGAAATCGCTGTGATAGGCAATGCTCGCGCGAATGAGCTCGTCGTTCTCGTCGGCCTCAATAAAATTGCGGATGCTCGTTGCGGCTGGTGCATCGGCGGGATTCTCGCCAAAGAGGACCTCGACGCCCAACGCTGCATGGCTCATGCTCTCGGCATCTTTAAAGGTGTCCCAGCGTCGCAGCTGCTCAAAGCGGCCCATATCGTGCAGCAAGCCGCAAAGCCAGGCCAGGTCGATATCATTCGGCGTCCAGCCCTGTTCGCGCGCCACGGCATCGCACGCTTCCGCCACGTGATAGGTGTGTTCGATTTTGAGCGCGATGCGCGGATTGGCGGCATCGTAAGCATCGGTATAGCGTTTGAAGGCCGCGGTCGCCCGGCCCCGATCGATAGCTGTCATAATGACTTCCTAAAAAGTTTGCGTTGTTCGATCCGGTGGCAATTGTAGGCGAACTCGGTTGCCGGCGGACGACGATTACAATGTGCGGTTGTGCACGATGTGGATGGCTTAACAGAGCGAGGAACGATATGGTGCTCAGAATTGTTAAAACCGTTTGGCCGGTGATGCTCACCTATGTAGCGGTGGGTGCGCCGTGCGGAATGATTATGGCGCAGACGGGGATGGAGCCCTGGATGGTCTTTGCCCTGAGTACCACGTTTGTGACGGGCAGCGGTCAGTTTATGATCTGCAACCTGTGGCTGGCGGGCGTGCCGGCGGCATCGATCGTCGCAAGCGTCGCCGCCATCTCCTCTCGCTTTGCGCTCTACTCGGCATCGCTTGCGCCCCATCTTGCCGGGGCTTCGAAACGCCAGACGCTGGCGGTTACGGCGACGCTTACCGAGGAGGCCTACGGCATCTCGTTGGCCAAATTGGTCGAGAGCGATGACTGGGGTCCAAAAGAGACCTTTGCGCTCAACGCGATCCTCATCGCGACATGGGGCGTCGCGTGCACGGTGGGCGCCGTCGTCGGTGCCGCCGTCGATGTTCCTACCGCTATCGCAGGCTTTGTCTGCACGTCGCTCTTCATCTGCCTACTCTTTTCGCAGCGCCTGTCGCGCGGCAATGTCGTCGCGGCGGTTTCGGGCGCGGTGTCCGTCGCCATGTTCAAGTTCTTGGGCCTTACGAATATTGCCGTGCCGGCAAGCGTCGTGGTCGGCGTTGTCATCGCGCTTGTGTGCGATGCCGTATTCGACGGAAGGGGTGCTCGCGATGCCCGTTAACGAGTTTTTGATTCTGTGGCTGTCGTCGTGGGCAGCCATCGCATTCTTTCGCATCGCGCCAGCGTTCGCCCTGCGCGGACGGACCCTGCCGCCCCGCGTTACCGAGGCCCTGGGCTACATTCCGCCCGCTGCCTTCGCCGCGCTGGTCGCCAACGACTTGGTAAGCCCCGGTGCGTTCGATGCGGGGCTGTGGCCCGCCCTGGTTCCCTGGGTCGCCGCTGCCGGCGTCGTGGTGGTGGCGATTAAGACAAAGTCGATGCTGTGGTGCTGCGTCTCGGGCGTTGTGCTGTATATCGTTTTGAGCCTCATATAGGGGCCAGCGTCTCTTTTGCCATTGCCGCCCCGAATCGAATTTCTCAACGAACTGGTCTGCTTCTTCTGGTACCATGGTCAAACTTTACTGTAGCAAAGCGTGACGTGGGCTTTTGTTCCCCGTCAGCGGAAATGGGGGTTTCATGGCACAGGAAGCAATCGCCAACGAGCAAAAGAAATTCAAGGTCCCGCGCATTCCGGGCGACATCATGATCTATCCCATGATCGTCGGCCTTTTGCTCAACACCTTCTGCCCGCAGGTCTTTGAGATCGGCGGCTTCTTTACGGCTGCCTGCCGTGGCGGCTCCAACACCATCGTCGCCGCGATTCTGCTCTTCGTGGGCGCCGGCATCAGCTTTAAGTCCACGCCGGGCGCTATCAAGACCGGCATTGTCGTGCTAATCCCCAAGCTTGTCGTCGCGGCGGCTCTCGGCTTGGGCGTGGCGTATTTCTTTAACGATAACTTCCTGGGTCTGAGCTCCGTGTCCATCATCGGCGGCATCACATTTTGCAACATGGCGCTCTATACGGGCATCATGGGCGAGTTCGGCGACGAGTCCGAGCAAGGCGCCGTGGGCATCCTCTTCTTTACGGCCGGCCCCGCCGTTACGATGATCATCCTCGGTGTCTCGGGTCTCGCTAACATCCCACTGGGCACTATCGTCGGTTCTATCCTGCCGCTCGTTATCGGCATGGTCCTGGGCAACCTGTTCCCGTTTATCAAAAACCTGCTGGTCCCCGGCGCCAATCCCGCGATCGCCGTCATCGGTTTTCAGCTCGGTGCGTCCATGAGCCTTTCGAGCTTCATCACTGGTGGCATCTCGGGCATCCTGCTGGGCCTGATCACGCTCTTTATCGTCGGCCCCATCACCTTTGCCTTCGAGCGTCTGTGCGGCGGCAACGGCAAGGCTGCCGTTGCCTGCTCCACCATCGCCGGTACGGCCATGACCACCCCGGTCGCTCTCGCCGAGGTCGCTCCGCGCTATGCCGAGCTTGCGCCCACTGCGTACGCCCAGATCGCCACTGCCGTTATCATCACGGCGATCATGGCCCCGATCCTGACCGGCTGGATCGACAAGAAGTTCTGCCAGGGCAAGGAGGACCTGTCGGTTGCCGGCGTCGAGGCTATCGAGGAGGCTGTCGCGACCGATATCGACGGCGAGTAATCGTCTCTTCGAGTCAATGAAATGGCGCGTGCAATTCACGCCATCTGAGCGTCCGAACGGCATCTGTTATTCAGTGTCATTCGGACGCTCTGCTATTATTCCCTTTACCCCTGGGAGTAAGGGGTATTTGCTGTCCGAGTGTGTCTCGGGCGATTTTGGCCACTTGGATATAGAGGGGATGGCGTCTAGTGGTTAAGGCACTCAAGATCGAGATATTCCTGCTGTGCATGATTATTCTTATCGGGCTTGCCGTACGAAGCCGTCGCTCCCTGTTCTCGAGCACCCAGCAGCTTTTGTTTAGCATGCTGGGCTACACGTCTGCTGCCTACATTTTCTTCGATATGATCTGGACGCTCTCGGACGGCGTGAGCACTCCTGTAGGCATCACGGCCAACTGGATTTCCAACGCGGTTTCGTTTTCGCTGTTCGCCATCGCGTGCCTCATTTGGTTTTTCTATTCCGAGACGATGCAGGGCTCGCGGCTCCTGACCACGCCCTATAGGGTGGTACTTTTAACGTTGCCAACCGCATTGGTGGTCGTGTTGGCATTTACCAGCTACTGGACGCACACTATGTTCTATATCGATGCGCAGGGCGTATATCGTCGCGGAGCGCTTTATATGATTCAGCCTATCGTTAGCTACTGCTACGTCATATATACGTCCTTGCATGCCTTTATTCAGGCTCGAAAAGTCGAAAGCCTGCAAACGAAGGCCATCTATCGAACCTTGGCATTTTTCGCCATTCCGGCCCTGGTGGGCGGTACCTTTCAGGTTGTATTATCGGTGCCCGGCCTTTGTGTCGGCATAATGATTAGCATATTGCTACTCTACATCATCTACCAGGAGCAGCTGATCTCGACCGACCCGTTGACTGGCCTTAACAATCGCAACCGTTTTGAGACCTATATGCTGTCGCTGTTCTCAAATGTGGATCAGGCCGAAGATGTGTATCTGCTTATGATGGACGCCGACGGCTTTAAGCAGATTGACGATCACTATGGACATGTGGAGGGCGACCATGCCCTCCAGGTCGTATCTACTACGCTCAAAGAGGTCTGCTCGGCGTCTGGTGGCTTTATCGCACGTTATGGCGGCGATGAGTTCGTGGTGCTCCAAAAGGCGACGGCGGAGCAGGACATCATAAGCCTGTGTGCGGCAATCAACGATGAGCTCGCACGTGCCGACGTGCCGTATCTGCTGCGGATGTCCATCGGCTACGCACGGGTCGGTGACGGTGTCGATACCTGGCAAGACTTGCTTCGCGCTGCCGATGCGGAGCTCTACCGCGTCAAGGCCGAGAAAAAGAAAGCCGGCGTCCAGATACGCTAGAAAAAGGGGCGCACGCTTGCGTGCGTGGCGGCCCTCAGCTCACCGATGTACTCCATTAAACTAAAGTATGTGAATCTCTCTGCTAAATAAGGGCAGTTCGCTAGGCTTTTTTGGGTTTGTTGACGATGATGATGCCGCCGCAGACCAACAGCAGGGCAACGATGACGGTAACGGGGCTCGTGCCGGCGCCCTCGCCGAGCAGCAGCGCGCTCAGCAGCACACCAAAGACGGGGTTCATAAAGCCAAAGACCGAGACGCGGCTGACGGGGTTGGCGGCAAGCAGGCACGACCACAGCGAGTAGGCGACCGCGGAGATAAGCGCCATGTAGATGATGAGCGCGATGGCGGGGGCAATCGCCGTGGGGGAGAGCGTGCCGCCCATCAAAAAGCCGATGGCGGTGAGGACCAGGCCGCCGACCAAGAACTGCCACCCGGCAAGCAAGACGCCTTCGTGCTCGCGCGAGAAGATGCCGATCAGGCAGGTCGAAAGGGCACCCGCGACGGTGGAGGCCAGGATAAAGCCCTCGCCGTCGAGCGTAAAGCCAAAGGTGCCGTCCGCGCCCGAAAGGTTGACGAGCGCGACACCGGCAAAGCCCAGTACGCAGCCGAGCACCTTGGCCGCATCGAGCTTTTCGGTGCGAAACGCCAAGGCGGCAAAGAGGATTGCGAGGAAGTTGGCGCTGGCCTCGATGATGGAGCTCGACATGGCGCTGGCGCGCGAGAGTCCCAGGTAGAAAAAGAAGTACTGCCCGATAGTCTGGAAGAGCGACAAGATGCAGATGGGCTTGATATCGCGCACTTGCGGAACGAGCGGACGGCACTGGGCCACGCTCATGCCAACAATGACCAGCATGCCGGCAAGGGTGAAGCGCAGACCCGCGAAGAGCAGCTGCGAGGCGCTGTCGTGCGCGGGAATGCCAAAGAGGCCGTAGCCGATCTTGATGCAGGGAAAAGCCGACCCCCAGAGCGCGCAGCAGACGAGGCAGCCCAGGATGAGTCCGGGCAGGGTGGCGAGATACGGCTTGCGGCTTTCCATGATGTCCTTCCTGTATGCGCGAAGCAAAAAAGAACCCGCCACCGGGCGTGCCGGTGGCGGGTGTTGTTACCCGAGGGGATTGTACCCGATGGGACGCATTAAGCGAAGTAGGCCACGCCGCTCTCAAAGATCGGCATGAACTTGTCGCCGGGGACATGCTCGGGCACGTTGCGGTACAGGTTGTCGCCGCGGCGCTCGGCATGGCCCATCTTGCCCAGGACGCGGCCGTCGGGGCTCGTGATGCCCTCGATGGCAAGTGCGGAGCCGTTGGGGTTGACGGAAAGGTCCATGCTCGGCTTGCCGTCCTCGCCCACGTACTGCGTGGCGACCTGGTCGTTGGCGATCAGCTGGGCGAGCACCTCGTCGTTGGCGACAAAGCGGCCCTCGCCGTGGCTGATGGCGACGGTGTAGGGGTCGTCGAGGCTGCACTGCGACAGCCACGGGGACAGGTTGGACGAGATACGGGTGCGCACCAGGCGGCTCTGATGGCGGCCGATGGTGTTGAACGTCAGCGTGGGTGCATCCGGCGTGGCATCGACGATGTCACCGTAGGGCACCAGGCCGAGCTTGATCAGGGCCTGGAAGCCGTTGCAGATGCCCAGCATCAGACCGTCGCGGGCCTTGAGCAGGTCGCGGACTGCCTCGGTGACCTCGGGAGCGCGGAAGAACGCCGTGATGAACTTGGCGGAGCCGTCGGGCTCGTCGCCGCCCGAGAAGCCGCCGGGGATCATGACGATCTGGCTTTGGCGGATGCGACGGGCAAGCTCGTGGGTGCTCTCGGCGACGGCCTCGGGCGTGAGGTTGTTGATCACGAAGGTGTCGGCCTCGGCACCGGCTGCGCGGAAGGCGCGGGCGCTGTCGTACTCGCAGTTGTTGCCGGGGAACACGGGGATGATCACGCGCGGGCGGGCGATCTTGGCGCCGCCGTACACGTGGATATCCTTGGCGCGGAAGTCGATGGTCTCGACCTCGGCGGTCTCGCCGGCGCTGCGGTAGGCGAAGACGCTCTCGATACCGCTCTCCCAGGCCTCCTGGAGCTCGGCGAGCTCGATGACCTCGGAGCCGGTGTCGATGACATAGCCCTCGACGGTGGTGCCCAGGGGCTCGACGACAACGCCGTCGGCGACCTCGGGCAGCTCGGCATCCTCGGCGAGCTCGACGATAAAGCTACCGTAGAGCGGGGTGAAGAGGCTCTCCACGTCCACATCCTCGGCAAGCTCGATACCGATCTGGTTGCCGACGCACATTTTAAAGAGGCTTTCGGCGCCGCAGCCGTAGCCGGGCGTGGAGATGGCCAGGGCGTTGCCGTTGGCGGTGAGCGCCTCGACGGCGTCGAACGCTGCGAGCAGCTGCTGGGCGTCGGGGCGGTAATCCTCGCCGTAGGTGGCGGGGGCGATGCGGACGACGCGGTGCGTCAGGCCCTTGAACTCGGGGGAGACGGCGCGGGCCGCCTTGCCCACGGCCACAGCGAAGCTGATCAGGGTCGGCGGAACGTTGAGCTCGCCGGCCTCGTCCTCAAACGAGCCGCTCATGGAATCCTTGCCGCCGATGGCACCGGCGCCCAGGTCGACCTGGGCCATGAGGGCGCCGAGTACTGCAGCCATGGGCTTGCCCCAACGCTCGGCCTCGGTGCGCAGGCGCTCGAAGTACTCCTGGAAGGAGAGATAGGCGCGCTTGTGCTCAAAGCCGGCGGCCACGAGCTTGGCGATGGACTCGACCACGGACAGGTAAGCGCCCGCAAACTGGTCGGCCTCCATCAGGTAGGGGTTGAAGCCCCATGCCATAGCGCTTGCCGTGGTGGTCTCGCCGTCCACGGGGAACTTGGCGACCATAGCCGAGCTGGGGGTGAGCTGCGTCTTGCCGCCAAAGGGCATGAGTACGGTCGCGGCACCGATGGTGGAGTCGAAGCGCTCGGAAAGGCCCTTGTTGGAGGCGACGTTGAGGTCGGTGACGAGGGAGGTCATGCGCTCGGCAAGCGTGGTGCCAGCCCAGCTGGGCTGCCACACGCTACGGGCACACACGTGGGCGACCTGGTGCTTGGGTGCGCCGTTGGAGTTGAGGAACTCGCGGGACAGGTCGACGATGGCGACGCCGTTCCAGGCCATGCGCATGCGCGGCTCGGCGGTAACCTCGGCGATAACGGTCGCCTCGAGGTTCTCCTCGGCGGCGTAGCCCATGAACTCCTCGACGTCACCGTCGGCGACGGCGCAGGCCATGCGCTCCTGGGACTCGGAGATAGCGAGCTCGGTGCCGTCCAGGCCGTCGTACTTCTTGGTCACGGTGTCCAGGTCGACATACAGGCCGTCGGCAAGCTCACCCACGGCGACCGAGACGCCGCCGGCGCCAAAGTCGTTGCAGCGCTTGATCAGGCGGCAGGCGTCACCGCGGCGGAAGAGGCGCTGCAGCTTGCGCTCGACCGGGGCGTTGCCCTTCTGGACCTCGGCACCCGAGGTCTCGATGGACTCGGTGTTCTGGGTCTTGGATGAGCCGGTGGCACCGCCGATGCCGTCACGGCCGGTGCGGCCGCCCAGCAGGATGATTTTGTCGGTGGGGGCGGGGCACTCGCGACGCACGTGGTTTGCCGGGGTAGCGCCCACGACGGCGCCGACCTCCATGCGCTTGGCCACGTAGCCGGGGTGATAGAGCTCGTTGACCTGACCGGTGGCAAGGCCGATCTGGTTGCCGTAGCTGGAGTAGCCGGCGGCAGCAGTGGTTACGAGTTTGCGCTGCGGCAGCTTGCCCTCGAGCGTCTCGGAAACCGGGACGGTGGGGTCGCCGGCGCCGGTAACACGCATGGCCTGGTACACGTAGCTGCGGCCCGAGAGCGGGTCGCGGATGGCACCGCCCACGCAGGTGGCGGCACCGCCGAAGGGCTCGATCTCGGTCGGGTGGTTGTGGGTCTCGTTCTTAAAGAGGAACAGCCAGTCCTGGTCCTCGCCGTCGACATCGACCTTCACCTTGACGGTGCAGGCGTTGATCTCCTCAGACTCGTCGACATCGGTCATGACGCCGGTCTTCTTAAGGTACTTGGCGCCGATGGTGCCCATGTCCATGAGGCAGACGGGCTTGGCGTCGCGACCGAGCTCGTGGCGCATCTCCATGTAGCGGTCGAAGGCCTGCTGCACCACGGCGTCGTCGATCGTCACGTCGTCCAGGACGGTGCCGAAGGTGGTGTGGCGGCAGTGATCGGACCAGTAGGTGTCGATCACGCGGATCTCGGTGATGGTGGGGTCGCGATCCTCATCGCGGAAGTACTGCTGGCAGAAGGCGATGTCCGCCTCGTCCATGGCAAGACCGCGCTCGGAGATAAAGGCGGCAAGGCCGGCCTCGTCGAGCTCGCGGAAGCCGTCGAGCACCTCGACGGGCGCAGGCTCGGGGGTCTCCATGTACAGTGTCTTGGGCAGGTCGAGCGAGGCGATGCGCGCCTCGACGGGGTTCACCACGTAGTGCTTGATGGCCTCGACGGCGGCTTCGTCCAGAGCGCCCGAGATCATATAGACCTTGGCGGAGCGCACGGCGGGGCGCTCGCCCTGGCTGATGAGCTGCACGCACTCGCTGGCGGAGTCGGCGCGCTGGTCAAACTGGCCAGGCAGGAATTCGACGGCAAAGACGGCGCCATCGCTTGCGGGGAGCTCGTCGTAGGTCACATCGACCTGGGGCTCGCTAAAGACGGTCGGCACGCAGGAGCGGAAGAGCTCCTCGTCGATGCCCTCGACGTCGTAGCGGTTGATGATCCTCAGGGCCTCGATGCCCTTAATGCCGAGAATCTCGGTCAGCTCGCCCTTGAGCTGCTGAGCCTCGACGTCGAACCCGGGTTTCTTCTCCACGTAGATACGAGAGACCATTGGTTCCTGCCTTCCTGATCGGTTGGGCGTACGGTACGGTATGCGGCAGCGGTCGGTTTACGGGACAAGCCTCGCGGTCGCCTTGAGCCACATGTTTGTAAACGTCACTATGATACGACAGCTCGCGGCGCGTAGAGGACGGCGAGGGTGCTACAGTGAAGCGCAAACAAGAGAAAGGCATCACATGGCATTCGTTTCGCTCGCCATCATTGCGCTCGTGGCCTTTGCGAGCCCCTTTATCGCCTCGGCGATTCCCGGAAAGCCCGTTCCTGAGACGGTCTTTTTGCTTGTGTTCGGCGCGGTGCTGGGGCCGCACATGCTCGGTATCATTCATGTGGATGCCGAGGTCTCGCTCGTGTCCGAGCTCGGCTTGGCCTTTTTGTTCCTGCTCGCCGGCTTCGAGATCGATCCCAAGAACATTACGGGCGTCGAGGGACGCTACGGCATGGCGACATGGGTCGTCACGTTTGGCATTGCCTGGCTTGCCGTGCGCTTCACGCCGTGGTTCTCGGTCAGCCATTTTGACGGTATCGCCGTAACGCTCGCGCTCACTTCGACGGCGCTCGGCACGCTCGTGCCCATCATGCGCGAGCGCTCGCTCACCGGCACGCGCGTGGGCGATTCGATTCTCGCATACGGTACCTGGGGCGAGCTTGGCCCCGTGCTTGCCATGTCGGTGCTGCTCTCTGCGCGCACCGGCATTCAGACACTCGTGATCTTGGGTCTGTTTGCGGTGGTCTGCGTGCTGCTGGCCGTGGTCCCGAGCCGCTCCAAGCGCGTCGGCAGCCGCTTCTTTGCGTTTGTCGAGGAGCGCGCCGATACCACATCGCAGACCTTCGTGCGCTTGACGGTGCTCATCCTGGTCACGCTCGTGGCGTTCTCGGCCATCTTTGACCTCGACATCGTGCTGGGCTCCTTTGCCGCCGGCTTTGTCCTGCGCTATATCATCCCCGAGGGCAATCACACGCTCGAGACCAAGCTCGATGGCCTGGCCTACGGCTTTTTGATCCCCGTGTTCTTTACCGTGTCGGGCGCAAAGATCGACCTGACGGCTGTGGCATCGCGCCCCGGGCTGCTCGTGGGCTTTATCGTGGCGCTGCTCATCATCCGCGCCGTGCCCATTCTAATTTCTATGAGCATTTGTCCTGCGACGCGCGATGTGTCGGCGTATGGTCGCATTACCGTGGCCCTGTACTGCACCACGGCGCTTCCGATCATCGTTGCCGTAACGAGTGTGGCCGTTAACGCGGGGGCGCTTTCGCAAGACATTGCCTCGGTCATGGTTGCCGCCGGTGCCATCACGGTGTTTTTGATGCCGCTGCTCGCCCAACTCTTCTACCGCGTGATCGACGCCGCGCCGGTTGCCGCCGTGGCGGAGGTTGCCGAGCATCCATCCGACGCGCTCGATATTCTGCGCGCCCATCACGATCTGGCGAGCTTGCTCGCGCGTGAGCACGAGTTGTTGACCTCGCACGGTCACGGCCGCGCACTCGACGGCGTGCCTACGATCGATACCATTGCCGATCGCCTTTCGGCCGAGGCGGCAAGCGAGCGCATCGATGCCCGTATCGTCGACGCCGCCCATTTGCTGGCCGAGAAGACCTATGGCGACGAGATCGACCCGTCCAAGCTCACCCCGCGCGAGCGCCGTCGTCTGGAGCGCGCCAAGCTCGCCGTGCACGAATACCGCCGCCGCATGCTGGAGCTCTACGCACGAGAAGAATCCGAGGACGACGACGGCAAGTAGCAAGGAATACCGGGATACGGGTTCCGTCCCAGCTTTGGAATGGGATGCCGTTTCCACTTTGGACCTCTACGGGAAAGCGCATCCCGATTTGAAGGCCCAGAATGGGATACGCTTTCCGAAACAAGGCCCTTTGGGAAACTACATCCCGGAATAGACGCTCAGAGTGGGACGCACCTTCCGTTAGGGGTCCGTTGCGGAAAGTGCATCCCGGAATTGGTGCCCAAAACGGGACACAGATTCCGCGAGAGGGCTCTGGGGAAATTGCATCCCGTTCTGAGCCAGGGGCTGCGGACGCAGTTTCCCTTTTAAAAAAGAAGGCGCACTGCCTGCGGTTGATGCAGACAGCGCGTCTTTTGCATTGAGCTTTGTTGAGGTTTGAAGCCGGAGTTTCTATGTAAATAGGGGAATCTTAATTTTCAAAACCCCGTACTTTGAAATTAGCCAACACATTTTTGCAGTCTTAATTGCAAATAGCCGACTTATTCGAAATAATGATAGTCGATTAAGCTTTTTGATTTCAAAGGAGCGATGAAGCGATGGCGTACAAGACACTCGAAAAACTCTTTTATGCAGATTCAAGCTCCGATCGTTATGCTCGCCATGACGAGCTGCTGCGCGAACGTCTTACTGCCGACGGCACGGTGCGGACTGGAATTCACCTTGAGCACGGTGAACTGTTTGCTTGTGTTCCTTTGGAGCTGTCCGTTGCTGGCGAGCGGATCCTCAGAAAAGAGCGAAAGATTTCCAACCTGTGGAACAGCTTGCCTTATGTGGCTTTGGGGGCCTCGATTCGTTCGCTGGTGCTTGAGGAGGTTGTTTTCAGCAACGAGATGGAGGGCGTACACAGCACGCGGCGCCAGATTGAAGCGGCACTGGAGTCTGCGGAGGGTGCTGCGGTCGAACTTTGCGGTGCCGCCGAAAAGGAACACACTCCTTTTATTGAATTCGCTCGTCTCTATCTTCAGCTGGTGGATGGTTCAAGTCGTCCCGGCAAACCCGAGGATATCCGCGAGATTTTCGATGCCGTCACTAAAGGCGTTCTTGACCCGAAGGACCGTCCGGATGGCAAGATGTTCCGTTTGGGTCCCGTTGTGATTGAGAACAGTCGGGGCAAGATTCTCCATCAGGGTGTTTCCTCGGAGCCCGAAATCATTGACCTCCTTGGCAAGATGATAGAGCTTGGCAATCGCGAAGATGTCCCAAGCCTTTATGTAGCCTCGCTCTGCCATTTCCTCTTTGAATATATCCACCCCTTCTATGACGGCAACGGGAGGACGGGGAGATACCTTCTCGCGTTGAGCTTGAACGAGACGCTATCGCAGCCGACCGTGCTGTCGCTCTCTAGGGCGATTGCCGAGAGTAAAACCGCATATTACAAGGCGTTCGATGTGGTGGAGAGGCCCCTTAACGGCAGTGAAGCTACTCCGTTTGTCGCAATGATGCTTGATTTGGTGGAGCAGGCGCAAGATGCCGTTCTGAGTGATTTGGTCGAAAAGCGTACGCAGCTTGAGGATCTTAAGATGGCGATCGAAGAGCTCGACGGCTCGTTTACCGAAAGGGCAAAAGATATTCTTTTTTATGCGGCCCAGATGCATATTTTTGAAGCCTTTGGTGAGTCCACACTTGATGGCGTGTCGGGCTATCTCGATGTAACAAAGCCGACGGCGAGTAGGTCATTGTCAAGCCTAATCGCCGCCGGCTATTTAGAAAAGGTGTCCGCAAGGCCGCTTGTGTGCAGGATGACGGGGTCGGGACTTAATCTTCTCGGACTAGAGTGAGCATCGGTTGCCAGATGAATGGACACTCCAAGGACTCACCCGCTATTCCTTTACAGCGTGAAGCTGTTCTTGCTCCATTGAGGTGCCTTTGAGGCCCCAACGGACTCCCGTGTCAAATAGAGGAGATTATGATTCAATCTCGTTCGACACGTACGCCATGAGTTCATCGTCTAAGGCCTTCAAAGAGTTTTTGATTTCCTGTCTGCGCGCGCGAGCCTGTTCTATTTTTGCGTCACATTCTCGTTTCGCTTTGAATTCGAATGGGCTGAAGAAGGAACGTCTGCTCTTAAGCTCTCGAAGTTCGTTTCCCAGCTGGTCAAATTCCTCTTCGAGCCATTGTTTTTGCGACTTTTTAACAGGATTATCTAACCAATATTTGGCCTGGAGCTCTGTTTCTTTTTCAGCGCGCTCACGTTCCTTCTTCTTCTCGGGGTCGTATTCGTCACGCTTTGCCATGTCCTTTACTAGCTGTTCCCTCCGAAGCTGTTTCGCCTCATCGCTGAGGAAAAAACCGTCGTTAGTTATTTGCCCGCTGGAGTATTGGCTGTGGTATCGGCGATTTGTTCGGACATTGATACATCGCTCCTCGAGAGTGCACAATATGCCCCAGCATTTTAAGAGCAGCTCATCTGTGGCAGCACCTTGCTTTGCGACCTTATTGTCAGAGAGGTCGATGGCTAAGCGAGCTGCTTTTACGCAACTATCGTATGCGTCTATGCATAAATCAAAAGCTTCCTCTTCGTTGTCATAGTCGAAATCACTTGTCCCGTAGTAATCAAACACACGAACCTTGTTCCATCGCTCTGACCATGCGTTACTGCCGTGGACCGCAGAGCTTAGGATTGTGGATCGCGTCGAAAATGTTGGTGTAAGGGTGACGCCCTAGCGCCCGTTTAACGAAG
>CABUBH010000013.1 GCA_902489775.1 uncultured Collinsella sp. | reverse complement strand
ACGCCGGGCCGACTCACTTCGGATCGGGCGCTACACCAACTTTCTCGACACTACCGTGCAGGTTTGAGACATTATATGTTGCTTCCTTCAACTGAGGAAATGTTGACTTAATCGCATTCACCCAATTGCGGTAATAATCCGTCTCAATGTAATGCTCTCAACAAAATCGTTTCCCAAACAATTCCCAATAAAGCTCTGGCTGAATTCGGGCGTTATGCAATCTGGGAATCTATGCTCACATTGGGGGTCGCTTCTTAATATGGGGAATGGGTCGGCTGCAAGGCGGAAGATCGCACAAGCCTTTACGACCGCCTTGAAATACTCAGCGTAATCTTCGCGAATGCGATCTGCGCTTTCGGGGGGGGGCGGTTGACGAGACCTACATCTATGACACCGACCTCTCCAAGGGCTACGGGCAGGCCTGCAAGCGCGGCCTATCCCGCCAGAAGCTCTGCATCTGCGTGGCAATCGACATCCACAAGAATCCCTTCGCGGTCGTCTGCAGCCACAGGAAGCCCAGCTTTGCGCGCGTGAGGAAGGCCATGGGAGCTGGATGTCGCCCGGGTCGCCGCCCATCCACGACCTAGAGAGGGCGCACAACGCGTTGGTCAGGGACGACGGGCTCGAGAGCGAGACGCACGGGACCGACATCAACGACCCGGTCGACCTGGAGTGGATAGAGGTGGCAAACAATCTGTGCTCCAGACTCAAGTGCTACCTGTGGCGCTTTACGGGGATGTTGCTGCAGAACATCCAGGCGCGCGACAGATGGGACCAGATCGCAAGGGTGGTGCGCCATTACCTGATAGCCGACAGGACTTACCCTAGATTGAGATAGATGCGATACCACACTTTATCTAAACTGTTTGATTAAATTATTGGACGTAAGCAGATAAGGTCTTTCTAATCTATCCCTTCCCTAAATCCCAAAAATGCGTTTTGTCAAAGGCGATTTCTTTGAAAGCTGGATGACTACGGCAGAAAGTAGTGCAGAACCTCCGAGCGAAAAGAGATAAAGCAGGAGTCGATCTGCATTATTCGCATGAATGTCAGGATTGACGCCGCCACATATTCCGTAAACGAATACGACGGCGAACATCATATGAACTAGATAGATTATCGTGCTCGCGTTACGCATACCAACATGGGGAAGGAGGTCGGGGCCGCAGCGTTTAATCGAAAGCAAAAACAAGCAGGTACCGGCGCAAGCGCAAAACGGCAGGTGTGCATTTGCATTTATGAAAATGCACCCTACTACGCCAAAGATAAGGCCGATAAGAAGATAAACGAACGGCATTGCTTCGAAACGCTCATGCTTTGTGCCGAAAAATGCGCCCAATGCAACGTAAAAGAAGCCTTCAAATAACCCATTGCGAGTGTTAACGAATAGTTTCTCGTAAATACCCACTGGAATCGCAATCGCCCTCGGCGCATCGCTCCACTCAGCAACTACCATGATGAAATAACCAGCCAACAGAAAGAGGAAGGATAGCCCAACGACCCGCTTCAGGGCCATACCGCTCCGCAGACAGCAATACACCAAGGCAAAAGCAACGAATCCTGCCAGTAAATACCATAAAGGCCACGAGCAGAAGTTCTCTCCTACAAACAGCGTTTGACGAACAAACGCAAGAAGCCCATGCAGCAAGTCCTTTCCATACAGCAAATCACCAAAGATGGTTATAGGTAGATAAAGTGCCGTCCAGATGAGATAAAGCTCAAGAAGTTTAAAGGCGGTCTTGCGAACCCTAATTGAGGCGCAGGATGAAGAATCTGAAAAATCAACCTCGCTTAGGCCTCGAAAGCAGAGAAAAGCCGAAGCGATAAAAAAGAATGGCACCGCGACCACGTCTATGCCTTCGACGATCCTCTCGGGAATATCCAGAGCCTCCAATGGCCGCGTATGAATCTCAACAACAAGAAATGCCATTAACAGTTTTACAGTATCTAAATCGGGATAATTAACCTTGGTTGATGACTCATGAAGGGCAGCCGTTTCGTCCCTCTCTGAACGAATTATCGCAGCTGCGCCCATTAACGTATCAACCCTTCTTCGCAGTAACGCTTCACGGCAGCCCGCTTCTCGTCAAACCTAAGATTCTTGGTAGGAAGAAAGTCTCCCCTATTTTTCTCCATGTACTCTTCAACTGTCTCAATAACCCGCGCGGGAATACCCACTGCCACAGAGTCATCAGGAATATCGTGTGTAACGATAGCGCCAGCTCCAATGATGCAGTTCTTGCCTATAGTTACGCCCGGCATGATAAGAGAATTCATTCCGATGTGACAATTATCGCCAATCTTTACCTTGCCGAATCGATCCATATCCATTAACTCAGGATATTTACGGCGGAGCACCCAGACACCTCCGTCATGAGTGGTGAGTTAACACCACTCGTTATACGAACGTTGTTGCCAATCTCAACAAGGTACGGCTCAGAGCCAAAATTGTATCCGTTGAGTATTTCGCATCCTTCTCCGATAACCAATCCACGCTCGCGGAGTTTTTTAAGTTTCTTCTCACCCGGCATTAACTTCCAGACAACGGTCGAAATAATTGACATTTGGTATCACTCCAATCTTATTTCGACATTTATTAAAGCGAGGCGATATCTTCATTGTTCAGCATGGTTTTAGTGTGCAGCCAACGAAGATAAATAACCCTAGAAAGCGAATGCGCTAAGGCAGAACTACTCTCTTGATGTAAATGGTCTTGAGACGAATTGCTAGCGCATACTGCATGCACATAGCAAGTGGAATCGCCATGACCCCCATTACGGATAAGAGGAAATAACAGGCGAGGAGGTATGTAACATTGGCCAGAAGGGTTATTCCGGTCGACTGTTTAGAAAGTCCATAAGCGGTGAAACATGGGTGAAGAGCCGTAAATACGATACCGACCTCTGTAAGGGCCGTAAGGGCCGCAAAGAGGTACCAGTACCTCCCGTACAGCGGGTCCATAAAATAGCCGAGCGCTGGCGGTACGACAATAATAGCCAAAATTGCAAACGGCGTAACCACCTTGATAAAGATTCGCTCGATTCTCTTAACCACACTGTAAGCCTGCTCGTTCTTGCCTTTCGCAATTAACTCGGCCAATTGTGGCATGATAGCTTGCTGCACAGGAGTGGACAGAAGGGTAAAGGCCGTAAGCAGCTGCTTAAAGAACTTAAATACGCCGACGACCTCGCTTGACAGCATTGAGAGGAAGAAGACATCGAAGTATTGAATGGGCGCATCCGCAGTTCCAGCGAGATTCGACCAGAGCGTGAAGGAGAGGAAGCCCGAAGGAAGATCATGTTGTTTAGCGGCAACTACTTTTTTGAGCCCGATGCGCTTACTTACAACAGCAAGAGCCAGAACGAAGAGCGCAACTCCCTTGATGACGTCAACGGCACAGTAGACGCATGCAACCGCTACGACGTTTGGCCCGTACAAATAAAGGGTTGATGCGACTAGCGCAAGCTTCATCGCTGCAATAGAAACAGCATAAATGGCAACGTAGTTGAACTTATCAAAAAGCCTCAGCACGCCTGTGGGCGTCCCTTCGATGTGAACAATGATCTCGAAACAAAATATCGTAGCGGCGGTAGTGGAAACAGCATCCCATCCGAGCAGACTGGAAACATAAGGAACGATGGCAAAGGAGACGGCACAACCAACAATGGCAGAACAGACATCAACAAAAAAGCCTGCTTTGATAGTTGCCGCGAGCCCATCGTCATCGTGCCGCTCCATGCAAATAGAGCCATAACGAATAACTCCTTGCCAAGACTGAAAGTTGAGAAATGCGTCCACGGCCTGCATGAAAGTCTGGCCGATCATCAGGGAACCGTAACCCGCGGCTCCGAGAATACCAGCGGAAGCAAAGGCAGTAACCATATTAAGGGCCGATGCACCGCCTTGCCCAACGACAATGGTGGAGACGTTCTTGGCAAGCTTAAGCCAAAACTCGTTTCCCTTGAGCCTTTGTATCAACGATTTTATTTTATCGCTCATCAGCGTCCTTCCTAAACAGTGTAATAGAGGTCAATACAGCAGACTGGCCATTAAACACACAACGCTGCATGCGGCCCTTTAATAAACAATGCAAATTGATCGTCTGGCAATATCATCCGCTGGCTATACTTTTATCCCCGCGAGTCGTCTAAACTTGTTAGTCACGGTATTCCAGATAAATACTCTTAATGGACCGTTGTCGCCCGTAAATATCAAGTTCTTACCGCCGGCTTCCCTTAAGGCCTTAATCCATTCGAAAGCGCTGGTGCCCGTATCCCTCATATAGCGAAAATAGCTTGTCTCATAAATAACGCGATATGACTTTTCAGGATATTCGCATACAAATTCACTAGGAAGGCCAAGGCACTCTTTAGCCCATATAGACGGGAGATACAAGCCTTCGTAAAACGTGAACGCAACGATGCCGCTCTGCCTAAAATTGATCTCGTTTAATAACACCCGATCCGGGGTTTTAAAGAATTCAATGTCGCAAAGTCCTCGATATCCCTCTTCAGCCAGTGTACTCAACACCCTATGAATCACCTGAAGAACCGAGGGATCAGTTTCGAGACGTCCAGAAGCGATACTGCCCCTTCCCTCGGGATAAACGACTTCCTTTGCATAGGCTCTCCATGCCAATGACCCGTCAAGCCGGATAAGACCAACACAAGTTACCTCGTATTCATAGCCGATAAGTTCCTGGACTAAAACGCGCTTGTATCCGGCATTTGAGAAGGCGCTAACAGCATCAGCATACTCTGCCGGGTTTCGGCAGATTCTGATATCCGATTTCTGACCCTCGGCGCTGACGGCAGGTTTAATTATGACGGGAAGCGCCAAGGGGCTGTGGGGACCCGAGGCAGCCAAATCAATCTCGACGCCCTTGGCAACGGGAATTCCACGTGCGGCCGCCCACTGTGATTGGGCGTGCTTGTCCATAAGGTCACAGATTTGCCATTCATCCCCTAAAAAACCGCTTGTCTTTACGCCAAGTGACCTGAAGCGCTCGTCAATAACGAGTGCGGATAAGTCAGAAGATGGCATGAGAAGACAGTCGGCAGGATTCGAATCCCCCAACCAAGCCTTGATCGCTTTGTGGATGGAGTCGTAGCTCCCCTCGGCATAAATAGGAACGGGCGCATACTTAGAAGCGAAAACGGAAGATTTTCCGCACGACTTTCCGCTATGTATTAACAAATCGAAGTCGATACCGGCAAGTCCCAACGCTCTAACGGAAGCAAGGGTGTTCTCGTGGTCTCCGCCGATAACGAGTACTCTGGAATTATTTAGAATCGAAGCGCTTGAACAGCTAGCAGGCTTAATCGTTTTCTTCACTTTGCAAGCCCTCTCTCGAACGCCTTTTTGCTCGCCTTCAGCTTTTCCCCTCGACAAATGAAAAAATCCTTTGCAAATGCCGTCATGCCTTGACCTTCGAAACCGAGTTTTGCCGCAACGGCAAAAGTCCTGTCGATAACCCGATACAATTTTTCTATGGAGCTCTCATCGGGAAAATTAGGACTACCTCCCGGCATTAGCTCTGAGGAATGGATCATGAACATCGCGTAGCCGTCATTTTTTTTGGAAACGTCTCGCAGAAGCGAAGTTAAAGAACTCGCCGAAGGGTTCATAGAAGGCCTCAGCCACTGCCATTGTCCCATCACAAGCCGCTTGCCCTGTCGGAGAACGTCGCGTGGCTCGTGCACAGCATCGAGGGCAAATCTATTGGTTCGTCGGATGGTCATAGGTACCTCGAGCAAACCTGGGCAGAGCTCATAGGGCAACTCATCCGACATCGAATAGTCTGAACCCGGCATACCACTCTGACCGAGAGCCCCCTCCCAACTCATGTGAGGGGTCACGGAGCAATCGACAACAAAACCACGCTCGGCCAAAAGGGCGATGTAGCGCTCGTCAAGAGCCCATCTCCCGGACCTATGGGAAGTAATCGGCGCCTCAAAGTTGCTTTGCAGAGCATCGAGAAGAGTGTCTATTTTTGAGGCCATCTGACTCTCGGTGTATTCGATGAGGTATGCGCGCTGGTCAGTAACGGTCTCAAGCGGAAACTCCGGGGGATTGTTCCATGCGTGAAGATGCATGCCAATCTCGCACAACCCGGCATCATTCTTTGGCTTCATGTATTGAACGAAACGTTCGTCATTGCACATCTCCCAATTCGTAAGCCAGGTTGGGATAAACCCATATCGCTCGCAGAGCTCCTGAAACCTTGGAAGATACAATGTGTTTTCAGTAGATATTCCACGAGAAACATCCCACTGGTTATCAGCTTCAGTGTCAATCGTGATAAGGAGCTTCTTGCTCATCAATCGCACCTTCCAATATTGAAAGAAATGTGTCCGCCTGAGTACTTACTAGAAAACCACGCGCTGTTTCAACGGCTCGATCCCCCATGCGACTGCGAAGCGCCGCATCGTTTATTAAGCCTATAGTCTTATCAACAAGACCTACCGGGGATCCGTTGGGAACGATGTACCCGTCAAACCCATCCGTAATAATTGAACGAGGGCCATCGTTATCAAATGCTACGCAGGGAACGCCGTGAGACATACCCTCTAAGATAGATAGTCCGAAACCTTCCCAGCGGGATGGCGAGATGAGCACACTTGCGTGCACGTAATAATCGTCTGGGTTTGATACAAAGCCTTCAAATATCATTTGAAAAGGTAGCTCGGCATCGGAAACCCAGCGCTCAAGTTCACTACGGTAGGGACCATCTCCGACGACTTCAAATAGTCCTTCAAACCCCGACTCGGCAAGCCCATTGGCAATAGCGGGCAAATAGTCCGCTCCCTTCGAGCCGGAATCGAGGCGACCGCAATACAGGACACAATTCTCAGCCTTACTTCTTAAGCCAAGATCAGTAATAGAGTTGGGAAGAACGAACGCCGAGCATCCCAATTCTCTTTCATATACCTTTCGGCTCTCGTCAGTTAGAACGAAGTTGACGGAACAGTGCTCAATCGCATCTCTATACAGTTCTGTGAGTCCATAATAGCCTCTGCCCTTCTGGCGAAAATATCCATCATAGGTGCTATGCTGCCAACCGCACACCTTTGCCTCAAATCCCTCACACATATAAACGGCAAATATCGTATGCAAAGGATCGCAACCAACAACGAAGTCGAAATGCCCATCAGCAAGACGAGAGCGCATTAAGTTGAACTCTTCGCCAGTTAGAATCGATTCGGGAAATCGCCCGTTATGAATTCGGGGACGAGGAAATCCAGTATGTTGTCTCACTTTTGAAACACATCTAGAAATTATCGAACGCTTGCCAGTCGGCTCAACCTCGAGAATCTGTACCCTATTGGAAAGACCATAAGGGTTGGCATTTAGATTAGGTCCATCCATAAGCACTGCAATGTGCTCACCACGATTAGCAAGCTCATTTGCAAGCAGAACAACGGCCCTCTGAACACCTCCGAGCGTTTCAAGCGACTGGCACAGAAAGCAGATTCTCATGTCAGACTACTCATCACCTTTAAGTTCGGACCGCTTTTTATATTCTATAAATTGCGATGCACATAGAAACATCCATGTGATCAAGACACACCGAAGCATTCCATCTTGAGCTACGCAAATTGAAGAGTAAGTATTGACGTGGAAAAAATACAATGCGAGAAGTAGTGCCGAGACAGCTCCGGTTTTGCGGAAAACATAGATGACAGGCAGAATAAACAATACGATGCCCAAAAGAGCTGAGAACGCAATCCCATACATAAATGCAAACCTGAGTAGAGGATACTCGAGGGCAACCACCAAGGAGGCCCTTACATAAGAGGTATAGCCAGTATCAAAAGGATGGCCCTGAAACCAATCGTAACGAATAATTCCAGCCCTCATCATCTCTTCAAGCTTGGTATTTCTTGAGGAAGTAATGTCGCCCGTCGCGATTCCCATTACGACACGGTCAATCAGCGTGTCAAAAATTCCGAATGCATACAGCAGCAACATTCCAAATACGATTACAACGATATATCTAATATTCTCAGTGCTCGAAAAAGAAATCAGGATCATCGACAGCAACACAACGGCAGCCGAACGGCTTCCTGTTAATACAACAATAAAAACGGCAATTAATGTAACTAGGATTTGATTATTATCCAGATTCATTGCCTTAGATGCAAAAATGTTCAGGGCAAAATAAGCGAGCGCAATCTCAGCCGTCAAAAGACTATGGCCCATATAAGAAACCAATCGACTCGAAGAGGTCAACCATTCAAGCCCCTCAGTCCCATAAAAAGAACCAATAGTCCTTGAAACGGCATATCCAGTCACCAGATCAAGCGCCGCGCATGCAGCAATAACTGCAACAGAAAAGTTAATGCTTTTCAAAAAGCCCTTAAACAGGCTGGGAAAGATGGTTTCCGGAACAACCACAAGCAGAATAAGGAGCGGTGCCCACTCAGCAATATAAACCGAAATTGGCGCACCGGCCACATGGAGCAACACTCCGCAAGCAGCGACTAAAATTAGTTTGACAAGCGATATTGTTCTTGATATTGCGTATTTATGTCCCAACATATAGAGTAGCAGCCAGAAAATAGCGAATATAGCCAAAGGGTTTAAAGCCCAAATAGCTTCTGAGCCAGGAATAAGCTTGTACCTAAGCAGATAAGGAGTTAAAAAAAGCGAAGCGCCAAGAAGATTGCCGACTCGACGCCCCATTGTTTCATCTTGAAAACTAGGTCTAGTATTCTCTTGCGAGTTAAATAGAACACTCATTGAGCAACAACTCGAATCCACTCATCAGCAATCTCACCAACAGCAAGCTTTTTACGCACGTCAGCTGCCGCAATACCGAGTTTCTCGGCAAGCCCATTCTCATCGGCAATGCGTTCCATCGCTGCCTCTAGCATATTTTCGCTTCCGACAGGAACCAAAAGTCCGTTTTCTCCATCACGAATCACCATGCGCGCACCGCCGCAGGGGCAATCGGTGCAAATCACCGGCATGCCTATAGCCATTGCTTCAAGCATGGAATTTGAGAGACCTTCGTAGTCGCTGGGAAGTACAAACATTCCTGCGTCACGAACATAGTTATGAACATCCTGGAGACCATGATTGATAACGATCTTATCCTCAATCCCAAGATCACTTGCCAAGGACATAAGAGAGTTCCGCTCGGAGCCATCACCGTAAATCTCAAGCGTCCAATCGCTGTGGGATTGCAAAAAGATTGCGAAGGCGCGTAAGAGCATCTCTAGGTTTTTCTGCTTATTCAATCGGCAGAAGCACACCACGGTATTTCTGCGCTTGCCAACAAAGGGTATCGGTAGACCCTCTTTAACAGGATTAAGAATTACTGTCTTTTTGACCTTATCTGAGAAGTACGCAGCCGCTTCATCGGTTTGGCACACAAGCATATCCGCATGTCTATACAGGCGTTCGCGCAGCCAATCGGTCTTTTTACCGCTCCCCACCCGGGCGGGATCGTTGCGCTCGCTAATTACTAAACGATTAGGAAGGCCCGCAAGGGCAATCACGGCCTGCATATTCACAAAGTACTCAAATGCGATAATACAGGCGCTAGAGTTACGTTTCGCGACGGCACGAAGCCAGGCAATGCGACGCCCCTTGGTAGCGGTGTCTGAGCCCTGAGGGCCATATTCCTTCTGGATACCGTCTGCCAATGTGTACTCACCGTCGAAGTCGTTGTAGACGGCGATGCCCACGCGCTTGCCGCGGGCATTGAACTCTGCGGCAAGCACACATATCACGCGCGCCGCACCCCCGTTTGCAAGTGCGTTGCTCACAAATATGATGTCTCGGTTCTCTAGAGTCACGTTTCCCCTTATTATCCTATCAAGCTCCGAAGCAGCTGTTTATATACTCAGTCACGTTGAACGATCGGTTCGCACCGAAGGGCTCCCACGACGCCAAGATGAATTCGCTGTTCTTCGGGCAGTGGATACGCTTGCAGCATTTCAAATCAGGGTGTTCCTTGGCCGCAAATATGAGCTTATGCTCAAGTGGAAGCGCGTCAAATGCCTTTAAGTCCTCTTCGGTGGCCCCATTCTGGTCGTTCAGTTTGAAGATCAGCCGGTCGTGATTGACACGTCTCACGCGGCTCTCCCACTTGCGGCGGGCAGTCTCCTCGTCATGGTGGTGCAGCATGTGAAGCTCCACGTCTCCAATGCGGCCGATTAGGTACGTCCCCCAGTTGTCATTGGCACTGAGGGGGCCCTTCCACTTGGACTCATCGGCTGAGATGAACTTAAGCGGTTCGGCTAGGTAGCGGTCAAGGTCCGCACAGAACCGCACAAAGTCGCTCGGCATGATGAACATTCCTACCGTGGGAGTTTCCTTTCGCATGCCGTAACTCTCATATATTGTGCCACCCCAGCAGTTGTTCGAGATGATGGTGAACCCGTCCACCTCAAGCCTCCTTGCGCGGACCCTGCAGGTCCTGGGTAGCCATAGCCCGTTGCGTATCTTGAGTCGAATCGTTTCGCGTTTGAGTTTCTTGAGCTTTTGCAGGATCATCTAAGCCACTGCTTTCGCGAGTGATACGACGTACGATCCGTACTGGCATCCCCGCATACACGCCCGATTCCGACAGAGAATGCGTAACGACAACCCCCCCCCGACACATATTTTGTCTGCAAGGGAAACGCCCTTTGTAATTAGCACGTTAGCCCCTAGCCAACAGCGCTCGCCTATTACCACGGGCGCGCTAATCAAATCGCCGTGCACGCCCTCCGCGTCGAACACGTGGTCGTGGTCGAACACACACGCATTCGGCCCGAGCATGGTTTGAGCGCCGATGTTCAAGTCTTCGGCAGCGACTACCCTGCAGTTGGTGTTGAGATAGCATCCCTCGCCGATACTCATATGGGCGTCCGAGCAAACCTGCAGGCGGCAGCGGTCATCGATGTACACGCCGGATCCGAACTCCATAACTCCTCCACGTTCCACATCAAGCCTGACTTTCCGACCAAGATATACGGGCTTGCCACCGCTCGGCAGTCGCAGCTTGTAACCCAGTCGCATCTTTGCACTCGCAACGCGCAGCGCGCTTGCAGACCATTTAATAAGCTTGCCTATTTGCATTTCCCTACTCCCTCAAAGTACAAACGACGGAGCATCGTGGCATTTTCATTTATGTCGTAGCCGGCGGACTTCGCGCGCTTACACGCAGAAAGACTTTCGTCCATGCGGTTGATATTCGTCATAGAATGTTCAACAGTATCCGCCCAGTCATTTACGTCAGCCTCGAGCGAAACTTGAGACACGAGCGCCGTTATTGCGCACTCGTCGGTAATGGCGTCTGACATAACCACGGGAAGCCCGTTGAGTTGCCACTCCAGTACAACATTCGGAAACCCTTCGTACAGCGAAGGGAACACCATGCAGTCAAGTCCGTTGAGCAGTCTTGGCACATCGTCACGACGCCCCAGGAAACAAACCGCCTCAGCGACACCGAGTTCCTCAGTCTTCTCCTTAATCTCGGGTATCAAGTGACCCTCTCCTATAAGGAATAGCCGCCTTGCAGAATTACGCCGATAAAGCTCCGCAAATACCTCGACTAGCTTGACATGATTCTTCTGCTCATTAAATCCGCCTACGTGCCCGAAGGCTGTCTCACTTTCGGTGAGTCCCAACTCCTCTCGTACGGCTTTTCTGGCTTGTGGGTTAAAAGCGTATGCTGGTAATTTTTTTCCGTTAGGGATGACAGTAAATGGGCGATTGCCGAAGAGCCATTTACCCGCATCTCGCCCACAGGCATATCTGTCCGTTAGACTTGATTGGAACAGTGGATTCAAAAGAAAGTTAGCAATCTTATGGGAGCACGTCGTGTTGTGCGAATGCGCGATGCGCATCTCTACACCATTCCTCGTTGCCTGGAAGAGCTCTATCGCAGCAAGCGCGCTGCTGCAACACACATGGACGACCTCGAAGTGTCTGCTCATTAGCAGGCACCTGAGAGCTCGAGAATAGGCAGTTAAATTGTGTTGACGAGACGGCGACCCCCGCCGCCTCAACGTCCTCGATAACGCTACGTTCTGCGTCGTCGTATGCAACAGTTGCGACCGATAGACCATCTAAGTCCATTGCTCCAAACGTCGCAACAAGCCATGCTGTGATTCCGTCTTTCAGAAGACCGTTGGTCGAAATGACCAAGACATTAATACAGTCATTGGCCATCTCCTAGCACCTAACCTCAGGGAGCTTAATCCATGATCCCAGCCTCTCGTCCCACTCGGGCTGGTCGAAAGGTCCGAAACCGCTGTTGTCAAAGAAGGTGTACTCACCGAAATACATCTTACCGTTGACCTCATAGAAGTCGATCCTGACATGCGTCAACCCTGCGGACAGCTTCTTGGCGGCAGCGACCATCTGGTCGAACGTTTCTGGCTTCTTGATTTCAAAATCGGCGTTCGGGTAGTGCTGCGTAACGGGAAGGTGCTTAAAGTCCAAATCGAAAAAGTCAATTCTTGTGTCCCCAGCAGCCCTGCCGGTCACGACGAACATCATCTTTGGTTCGCCGTCGAAACAGTAAAACTTGTAATCTCTCAGTTCGCCGCATGCGGTGTCCTCGAGGTAAGCCTCTGCAAGAATGCGAGGCCTTACGTTCTTGTACGGCCACTCCCTGCCGACATAATAAAAGTTGTAACGCATGGCAGACTCGATTTTCTTACGCGCGGCAGCAAGATCGAGATTGGACTTATCCTTAACGATGACGAGCCCCTCCGAGTCATGACTACACTTCAGAACAAATTGCTCGGGGAGAGAGGAGAAGTCAATTTCGTCGAAAGATCCCCACACTCCCAGCGTCGGAATGATATGCTCGTCACCGACGATTGCCGCCGCAATCTTCTTCGCCTCAACCTTATCAACCATATCGGTGTAACGTGGATTGCGATCATGAAGCTTAAGCCACTGAAGCTTCTCGTTAAAAGTCTTGGGATTCTTTAGGTCGCAGGACTTATGCATGCGAAGCCGAAAATACAGCCTAATATACGCCTCGTCAGGAAGCCACCTCAAGCTGTACTTCGCCTTTTTCACCAAGCTCTTCTTGTCCAAAATTAACCTCTTATGCCTGACCATCATGCAACACGATGGCGAAATGCCTTAACCACAGCAGGGGTGTCATCCCCGAACATACTCCTGCCAGACGCCATTTGCGGAAACCATACTGTCTGGGAGTCAAGGTTCACCTCCAATAAGGTGGGCCTCCCCTCCCTATCAATACAGACGTCCCAGGAAATGAATCCAAATTCACCGACGGACAGATGGCAACGCTTGACAGCCTCGATGGCTTTGGAGACGCCCACAATCCGGTAGCCCTTGAACACAGTCCCTGTGTCGGGATGACTCGAGTAACTTTTCCGATACTCTGTAAAAGCCTCGTCACCCAGATAACCTTCATCGTCGACGTGAACGAACATGCCACCCGCGTGGGCGTTGTCGACCTTTGACCCGCCCTGACCGATTCTGAGCGTAACAGGGCAAGCGCCGACGCCCTGACCGGTCAAGTATGTGACGATGCGAAGCGTGTTGACGCTTGCCGGATAAATGGCGTCGATGCTCTCGTGCTGACGCACGCGCTCCTGGCAGACCCACTCGCCACCCATTGATTCGATAATACTCTTGACGGATTTGCCGGATTCGATATCCTTACCGTCCTTGAAATCGACGATAGCTACGTCCCTACCTGAATCACTATCGCGAGTTCTCTTGATTACACAGGGACCTATGTTGCCGAGCGCTTCTACCGTCTCTTTCATATCCAAAAGAACCCCTCCCCGATTGACAAGTCCACAGGAACAGTTTGCGTAGACCTCTGGGAGGCGAAGCCCTCCGCCTTGGGCGAAGAGAATAAGATTGTTCTTATCGGCAAGCGCGTCGCGGTCGCAGCGGCGAGAAGAGTTGGGCTCAAGAATGACCGAGAACAGCATCTCGGGAATATATTTCGGGTCCCATTTTCCGGTGTAGCTAGCATAAAGGCGGTGCCACCAGAGCGGCCAGTACCTGCCGGTGAGTTCTTTCCAATACCTATGCGCGTCCTCCGCCTGCTCCGCGGTGGGCTTGAACGATTTCACCAAAGCTCGCTTGGACCAGATGTTCTTGACCTCATGAATCCAGATGAACGTCTTCCAAAAGAAGACGCTGAGAGCCTCGAAGAGTCGGTCAATCCTTACATAAATACTCACAGCACTTCCTCCTGGATAAATAGATCTATCTCGTCGATGATCGCGTTTGGATTGGGGTTCTTCCACGGCTTCAGCTCAACGCTGCCGTCCTCCATGGCCTCAATGGCGTCCCCCAGCTTGTCCATCTCACGAACTGCGAGCACGAGCCCCTCAGAGGCAAGCGTCTCATTGATGCCCACCTGGTGATCATTGATGTGCTCACCGTACTTCGCCAGACGGGACACCGCGATGACCCTCTTGCCGGCGTTAAGCGCACCCATAATCGAACCTGACGCACCGTGGCTTATCACGATGTCGGCCTCGGCAATCTTTGCGCTGAATGCATCGGGGTCCATGAAATGTTCGAATCTGAAGTTCTTTGGCTCGTATGTCGACGCACCGATCTGGGCAAACAAGGAATCCTTCACATGACCAGCGCCAACGAGCCTATCAAGCTCCTCGATGAGCCGATTGAACTGATAGGGTCTAGAGCCCACGCACACGAATATCAATAGAGACACCCCACGTATCGTGCCTTCTCATAGAACCTCTTCTGACTCTCCCACTGCACGAAGAACAAGTCAGCATGCTTCTGCATGAGCTTGCCGGCAACAGTGGGTTTGTTAGAGCGACCGAAGGTCTCAATGAATACGAACTTCTTGCGGAAAAGGACGGCAAGAAGGTAGAACGGGTATGCCACCATAGTGCCGGTAGTCACAACGACGTCGGGCCGCTCCTTTGCCCAGATCGCACAGGCGTGGATGCCGTTTACGAGCATCTTCGCGGGCATGAACTTGTCCTTGAGGTCAGTCTGCATCATCAGATAGGGACAGCCCTTAACAAAGGGCGTCTTCTCGGTGACCATGAATCCACCGTACTTGTCCACGAGCGGCTTGAGCTTTTGAAGTTGTTCCCAGTGGCCGCCAGACGACGAGACGAGGCAGACCTTGGCCTTACCTTTTCCCATTACTCGGCTTCCACCTTGTAGTATTCGCGATACCACTTGGCGAAGGCCCTCAGGCCGTCCTCGAGCGGCGTCGCTGGCTTGTAGCCCAGGTCGCGCTGGAGCGCCGTGGTGTCGGCATACGTGACGGGAACGTCGCCGGGCTGCATCGGCACGAGCTGCTTATGAGCTTCAAAGTCGTACTCGGCCGGGAGCACGCCTTCCTCCACCAGCACGCGCTGCAGCGTGTCGACGAAGTCGAGCAGGTTTTCGGGATGAGAGTTGCCGATGTTGTAGACGCGGTGGGCGGCGAGCGGCAGCCCGTCCTCGCCCATCTTCACCTCGGGCGCGGCGTCCATGACGCGCCTCACGCCCTCGACGATGTCGTCGACGTAGGTGAAGTCGCGGCGGCAGTCGCCCATGTTGAAGATCTTGATGGTGTTCCCGCGGCGCAGCTTCTCGGTGAAGCCGAAGTAGGCCATGTCGGGCCTGCCCATGGGGCCGTACACGGTGAAGAAGCGCAGGCCGGTCGCGGGGATGGAATAGAGCTTGGAGTAGGCGGCGGCCATGAGCTCGTTGGACTTCTTGGTGGCGGCGTAGAGCGACACCGGGGAGTCGACACGGTCCTCCTCGGAGAACGGCACCTTCTTGTTGCCGCCGTAGACCGAGCTGGAACTGGCGTAGACCAGGTGCTTGACCGGGTGGTGGCGGCAGGCCTCGAGGATGTTAAAGAAACCCACGAGATTACTCTCCAGGTAGGCGCGCGGGTTCTCGATGGAGTAGCGGACGCCCGCCTGGGCGGCGAGGTTCACCACGACGTCGAAGCCGTTCTCCGCGAACAGGCGCTCGATGAGGGCGGCGTCACACAAATCGCCGCGCACGAAGGTGAAGCGGCCGTCCGCGTCGGCCTCGGCCAGCATGCGGAGGCGCGCGTCTTTAATGCCGGGGTCGTAGTAGCTGTTGAGGTTGTCGAGGCCGATGATGGCGTCGTCAGATTCCTCGAGAAGCTTCTTAACGAGGAATGCACCGATGAAGCCAGCCGCTCCTGTGACGAGCACTTTTCGGTTAATCATGTTTATCGCCTAGTCCCTTTTGTATAAATCACGTGTATAAACCTTGTCCGCCACGTCCGCGAGCTCGTCGCTCCAGCGGTTGGCCACGATCACGTCGCAGCCGGCCTTGAAGGCCTCCAGGTCGTGGGTCACCTCGGAGCCGAAGAACTCCGGAGCGTCCAGCGTGGGCTCGTAGACCACCACGGGCACGCCCTTGGCCTTAACGCGCTTCATGACGCCCTGGATGGAGCTCGCGCGGAAGTTGTCGGAGTTCGACTTCATCGTCAGGCGGTAGACGCCCACGACCGGCTTCGGCTTGCCCTCGTACACGCGGTCCCATACCATCTGCAGCACCTCGTCGGCCACGAAGTCCTTGCGGGTGCGGTTGGCGTCCACGATGGCCTCGATCAGATTCTGGGGCACGTCTTTGTAGTTGGCCAGCAGCTGCTTGGTGTCCTTGGGCAGGCAGTAGCCGCCGTAGCCGAAGCTGGGGTTGTTGTAGTGCGATCCGATTCGAGGCTCCAGGCACACGCCGTCAATGACGTCGCGGGTGTTGAGGCCGCGGACCTCGCAGTAGGTGTCGAGCTCGTTGAAGTAGGCCACGCGCAGCGCCAGGTAGGTGTTAGCGAAGAGCTTCACGGCCTCTGCCTCGGTGGTGCCCAGCACGAGCTCCGGGATACCCTTCGACCCGTCGGCGTTAACGCGCTCCAACTCGGCAGGATCGGCACCCTGAGCGAGCAGGCCGGCGAACTTCTCGGCGGCTGCAACGGCCTCGGCGTCATCCTTCGGCGCGCCGACCACGATGCGGCTGGGGTGCAGGTTGTCGTAGAGAGCCTTGCTCTCGCGCAGGAATTCGGGGCTGAAGAAGATCTTGCCGTCGCCCAACCTCTCGCGCAGGCCCGCGGTGTAGCCCACGGGAATGGTCGACTTGATGACGATCCAGGCGTCGAGATTCACCGAGCGCACGGCGGCGATGGCGGCCTCGACGGAGCTCGTGTCGAAGAAGTTCCTATCCGAATCGTAGTTGGTGGGCGTTGCGATGACGGCATAATCCGCGCCCGTATAGGCCTCGGCCACATCGACGGTAGCGTGCAGGTCGAGCTCGCGCTCCCCCGCCTTGGCCTCCGCCAGAAAGCGCTCGATCTCGTCGTCCTGGATGGGCGACTCGAAGTTGTTGATCTTCTCGACCTTCTCGTGCACGATGTCCAGCGCGTGCACCTCGTTGTGCTGCGAGAGCAGGACGGCGAGGGACAAACCGACGTAGCCGGTACCGGCGACAGCAATCTTCATTTTATTCTCCGATTCGATTCGGGTGTCAAAACTAGTCATTAGTACGCATCGCTCCCGTTGAAGACCTCCAGAACCGTGAGGAGGACGATCTTGAGGTCCGTGACGATTCCGCGCTTGGCTATGTACTCGAGGTCACGACGGACCATGCCGTCGAAACCCGTTGAGTTTCGATCGGTAACCTGCCACCAGCCGGTGATGCCGGGCTTCACTGCCAAACGTTGCAGGTCGTACTCCGTATACTCCGCAACCTCATTCGGCAGCGGCGGCCTGGGCCCGACGACGGACATCTGGCCCAGGAACACGTTCAGGAACTGCGGGAACTCGTCGATGGAGTGTTTGCGGATGAACTTCCCGATCTTGGTGACGCGGGGGTCCTCCTTCATCTTGAACATGGCGCCGGCGATCTCGTTCTGCTCCTTGAGCTCGGTGAGGCGCTCGTCGGCGTCCCTGTACATTGATCGGAACTTCCACATGCGGAAGGTAGTCAGGCTGCCGTCGGGGCGGGTCTGGCCCACGCGGATCTGGCTGTAGAACGGGTTGCCCTCGCTCTCCAGGCGGATGGCAGCGGCCAAAATCAGGCTCGGAACGGCGATGACAGCCAGCACGCAGCCGCTGAACACGATGTCAAACGTGCGCTTCACGGCACGATAGGCCAGGCGCGAGCGGTCCCAGTCCATGATGGATTGCATGGCCCTGTACCGGCCGGCGCCCTCGCGCCGGCCGGTACAGGGCCATGCAATCAGAGCCGCCCCCACGGGTGCATCCGTTGCATATTCAGTTTTATCCGACATGTTCTCTTCCAACACTACGTCCCCGGGTCGGGGGTCCTCCCTGTTCTGTGCAGCGACCGCCCGCACTTAGGCAATCGCCTTTTTAAGGTTTCGCATTACACGCTGCTCGGCCGAAAGCACGGCCAGGCCAACGCGAGTGGTTACGCATCGGCCGCACAGGTTGAGCTCCAGATAAGCAGTGCTCTTGCGTCTATTAATAGTTTTGATAAGGCCTTCGTGGCCCAGCAGCGGACCTGCCGTCACTACGACCTGGTCGCCGTCTTTTAAGGCCTCGCTCATGGGCACTACGCGGTCTCCCCTATGCGTAAAGCCGCCAATAAGCTGAACCTCTTCTTTTGCCAGCGGCACAAACTGACCGTCCTGGGAAAGCACCCGGGCAAAGTCGTCCATGCGCAGCAGATACTGTTGCACGGTGCGGGGATCTGCCGTATCGCAGATTAGATAACCGGGAAAGAGTGGCTTGGTCGTATTGACCCATTCGCCGTGTACTTTAATCTCGGTTTGAAATTGGGGATAAAAGAGCTCCTGCATGGCACCAGCCGGCACCATGCGCTCGATGCGCTCGCGCATTACATCTTCGCGACCGTTAATGACCTGAATCACATACCACACGAGCACCACCCCCTTGCTGTCTTACGTGTGGCTCACGGGGTTTGGGTATGGCTTCGCCAGGGCGCTTGTGCGCGAAGGCGCTCCATATTCAAACCCTGAGCCCAGTCAGACAAGCACGTGGCTCTGCCCCACCGTGAACGGTATGTACAAATGCAGTCGCTAGAGTCGCGGAAGTGTATCGCAAAAATGACCGTGACCCCAGCTGGCTGCGTGCGAACCAGTCAAGCGGGTACAAAACTGGACCGCACGCAAACAGCTGAAGAACTGCTGTGGTTTGCCATAGCAAATCATTGCACCGTCTAATGCAAACTTAAAAGTAGCCGCAAAAGCAAGTGCAAAATCGCTCATGACAATCAATATTGGAGCTCGTGGTTTTTCTAACACCGCCGTTACGACCGGATGCTGATCAACCCCGTGCTTGTGGCCTATTAGAGCCGTAAGCACAGTTGAACTCATGTAACGTTAGGTATCCTAGCACAAGCTGTTAGCGAAACTGATTTGGGCTGCGTTGGACAACATATCGTTCATTTGACATGCTTAAGGGGGTTGTTTTGGGATGTTGTTCACATTGATGCAGGTTAATGAGGTATTGGCGGTGATTAGGGGCGTTACTGAAGCCTAAATGAAGCAGCGAGCTGCGCTGATAATCGCGTTTGTCTAACAAACTATGTACAGGCGTGGGAAATAAATTGTGCAACTTTTTGTTGGCGTAGGTGGGGTTTGCGGCTCGAGGTGTTTTAGCATGAAAAAAGGCCTTCGGAATAACGAAGGCCTTTGCATTCACGATGGTGGAGACGAGGGGGATCGAACCCCTGACCTCTTGACTGCCAGTCAAGCGCTCTCCCAGCTGAGCTACGCCCCCGTGACGAGGAGATACTATAGGGGAAGTTCGCGCGGCATGCAAGGACTTTTTTAGGTCTGATTCTAAATGCCTATTTATATAGGTAAGCGATGGCGGTGCCGGTGTGGACTTGGATCGTGGCTGTTGACCTGACGACGTTGCTGATGCCCGTGTCGGCCAACAGGCCCAGGGGACTGTGGTCTAGCTCCCACTCTAGTCCGTGTTCGCTTACCGCCGTCCCAGGGGCTATGGCGATGATGGAGAAGGTGCTGCCCTCGTGGCCTTCTATGATCCAGGATTCGCCTGCGCGAAGGATACGAGAGACCACCTTGTCCTCGACAATCCAGACGGGGGCATCCTCGTAACCTGCGAGCAGCCCCAGTACGGAAAGTGCCATATCCGGGCGGCCGCCAGTGGCGCAGGTTGCAACCACTTCGGCACCCGGCCAGCGGCGGCGGACGGAACAGAGCGCCAGCGCCAGATCGGTATAGTCCTTGTACGGATCGTGGCGCTCAACTTCAAAGTCGGTGACGGCATCGACTAACGCGCGGCCCGCATCGCTCACCGTGTCGGCATCCCCCACATAGACGTCGCAGCTCAGGCCAGCGCCCAGCAGCGCATCGAGTCCGCGGTCCACGGCGACAACGTGGTCACATTCCCCTACTAGCCTACGCAACAGATCCGCGCTCGCCACCACGGGCGAGCCGCAGACCACTAATACCTTGCAAGCCACAGCCCTCGCCTATCCCTCAAACGAAAGTACGCGGGCCAGATCCAGCTCCTCGTAGCTGTCGATAAAGATATCGCAGTTTGCGCGCACATCGTCGCGCTTCATACGGCCGTGCGGGTCATAAATACCTACACGCTTAAAGCCGGCGGTGCCAGAGCTCTTTAGGCCAAAGACGGCGTCCTCAAACACCCAAGCGCGCTCAAACTTGTGCCCATGGCGCTCCTCCAGGCGGCGCAGCGCCAGCTCGTATACGTCGGGGAACTGCTTAGAGCGACCTGCCTCGCCCGTGGTGGTCACAAACTCCATGTAGGCATCGAGCCCGGCACCCGCAAGCGCAGACTTAACCAGCTCGGCCGGCGTGGACGTGGCAACGCACATGGCAATGCCGGCCGCCTTCGCCTGCTCCAAAAATGCAAGCAGGCCCTCGCGCGGCGGTACCTTGGAGTAACCATCGATCAGAATATTGCTCAGCCCACGATACAGCTCCTCGCCATTCGCGCCAATGCCCCACGTGTCGTGATAGGCCTGGCACTCATCCTCCAGCGAAAGATGTTCGAACTGGGCAAAATCGTCGACTGTTACATCAATGCCATGGCGGCGCAATAACTCGGTCTGCGCATGGCCCCAGACGGGGGAGCTATTAACCAGTGTTCCGTCGCAATCGAAAATAAAAGCAACACTTGGAGCAGCGATGTGGTTCATAAACGAGCCTTTCGATGTCAAATGGTAAGCAACCTGCTAAAAACGTTTTACCAAACGTCAAACTAACAATCTAAAAACCCTAATTGGTAAAGCTGTCAAGAGTTTTACCATCGCAAATCTGCCAGTGGTATAAACATGGCGCTCACCGATTAAACACCGTCGCAAATCCACTTTCGTTCATAAAACTAACGTACAGGTGTTATCGTAGTTTCTGCCGAAAGTTCCACCGAGCACGCGAGGTGGAACGAATCACAGAAACTTCGCCGTCCCTTCGATTCGTGCAGCCTTGGACCTTTCGCATCTAGTCACCAAGGCAACACGCTGCCGCGTCATGATGGGATCAAACGTGAGCGATACAAAGCTAAAGCCAACGGCTAAAAAGCCCGCAACCCGCAAATCGGCTCCGCACGCACCGGAGCTCTCCAAGGACGATGTCTACCTGTTTGGCATTGGAATGTGGGAGCGCAGCTGGGAAAAGATGGGCGCGCATCCCGACACGCAGCAGCGCACGCGCGGCTGGCGCTTTTGCGTTTGGGCGCCCGACGTAAAGAGTGTCCATGTCATTGGCGAATTTAACGACTGGGATGAGGAAGCCAACCCACTGGTGCCCGTGCATACGAGCGCTATCTGGGAAGGCTTTATTCCTGGCGCCGAGCAGGGCCAACTCTATAAATATCTCATCGAGACCAACGAGGGCGAAAAGCTCTATAAGGCCGATCCGTATGCCTTTAAGGCCGAGTGCCCTCCGGGCACCGCCAGCGTGCTGTGGACCCTCGATGGCTACAAGTGGAACGACGCCGCATGGCTCAAGCGCCGTGCTGGCCACAACCACATGTCGCAGCCGCTTAACATCTACGAAGTGCATATTGGCTCGTGGAAGCGCCACGGCGACGCGCCGCAGGGTGAGCCGGACGAGTACGGTAACTACCCCGGCCCCATGGATCCCTTCCCCGCGCAGCGCGGCGAGTTCTACACCTACGACGACCTGTCGGTGGAGCTCGTAGACTACGTGCGCGACATGGGCTATACGCACATTGAGGTCATGCCGCTTATGGAGCATCCCTTCGATGGCTCCTGGGGCTACCAGACAACCGGCTACTATGCCGCCACGTCGCGCTATGGCAACCCGCAGCAGCTCATGCACTTTATCGATGCGTTTCACGAGGCGGGCATCGGCGTGATCATGGACTGGGTGCCCGGCGGTTTTTGCGCCGACTCCCACGGCCTTGCCACCTTTAACGGCCACATGCTGTTTGAGCACGAGATTCACCCCAACTGGGGCACGCACAAGTTCGACTTCGCCCGCGGCGAGGTCCGCTCCTTCCTGGTCTCCAACGTGCTGTACTGGCTCGAGAACTTCCACGTGGACGGCATTCGCATGGACGGCGTGTCCAGCATGCTGTACCTCAACTTTGGCATCGATGATCCGGGCCAAAAGAAGTTCAACAAGTACGGTACCGAGGAGGATCTGGACGCCAGCGCGTTTATCCGTCAGGTCAACTGCGCCGTGGAGGCTCACCATCCCGACGTGATGATGATGGCCGAGGAGTCCACCGCGTGGCCGCTCGTGACCTATCCGCCGCAGGACGGCGGCCTGGGCTTCCACTACAAGTGGGACATGGGCTGGATGAACGATACCCTGCACTACATGCAGACCGATTTTCCGTGGCGCCCCGGCAACCACGGCCTGCTTACGTTCTCCATCATGTATGCCTTTACCGAGAACTTCATCTGCCCCTTAAGCCACGACGAGGTCGTGCACGGCAAGTGCTCGCTCATCGGCCGCATGCCGGGCGACTGGTGGCGCCAGTTTGCCGGTCTGCGCACGCTGGCCTTCTACCAGATGACGCACCCCGGTGCCAAGCTCAACTTTATGGGCAACGAGATCGGCCAGTTTATCGAGTGGCGCTACTACGAGTCCATCCAGTGGTTCCTGACCGAGGAGTACGAGACCCACAAGCATCACCAGGCGTTTATCAAGGCGCTCAACCACCTGTACACCGCCGAGCCGGCACTCTACGAGCGCGGCTACACCGACGACGGCTTTACCTGGATCGATGCGGACAACTCCAAACAGTCCATCGTGAGCTTTGTGCGCCAGGGCGAGGACGTCGACGACGATCTGGTGATTCTGATCAACTTTGACCCGGCGAGCTACGAGAGCTTCCGCGTGGGCGTTCCGCGCGAGGGTGACTGGGAGGTCATCTTTGATTCCGACCGTCCCGAGTTTGGCGGTAGCGGATACGCCGGCGAAGAGCCCTACACCTGCTCGAGCGAGCCCTATCCCTGGAACGGGCAGATGGACTCCATCGAGATTAAGGTGCCCGGCCTGGCTGGCGTGGTGCTCAAGCGCCGTGGTCCCAGCAGTTATAAGCCGCCCGTGGTCGAGGAGCCCAAGAAGGCCACGCGCAAACGTGCGTCCTCGGTGAAGCCCAAGGCCGCGGCTGCCAAGAAGACTCCGGCCAAGGCGAAGGCTGCCAAGCCCGCTGCCAAGGCTTCGACCAAATCCACGACGGCCAAGAAGGCAGCCACCAAAAAGGCCACTACCAAGGCCAAGGCAGCTGCTGTTAAGGCCCCTGCCAAGAAAGCGTAACAAAGGCGTTACAGCTGTAATTACCTGCCCCGCGTGGGCGTAGGATACATGTCATAACCGTTCCGGGGAACAAATCCCGGGGGAAAGGAACGTATGAATAAGATCTTCGACAACAAGCAGGAGTTTACCGAGCTCTATCGCGATGCCGTCATGAGCATCAGCGGCAAGAGCGTCGAGGCCGCCAGCGACCTCGACCGCTTTAACGCCCTGGCCAAGCTCGTGGCCGAGAAGGCCCGCACCGTTGCCACCAAGAGTGATGCCCGCGCCACCGCCGAGGGCAAAAAGCGCGTGTACTACTTCTCGATCGAGTTTTTGATCGGTCGCCTGCTCGACAACTACCTGCTCAACTTTGGCGTGCGCGACATGGTCGCCGAGGCGCTCGACGACATGGGCTTCGACCTGTCCGTCATCGAGAACCAGGAGCCCGATCCGGCTCTGGGCAACGGCGGCCTGGGCCGTCTTGCCGCGTGCTTCTTGGATTCCATGGCAGCCGAGGGCATTGCCGGCTACGGCAACGGCATGCGCTACCGCTACGGCCTGTTTAAGCAGGAGATCGTCAACGGCAGCCAGGTGGAGGCCACCGACGAGTGGCTCACCCACGGCTATCCCTGGGAGGTTCGCCGTCAGGACAAGGCCGTGACCATCAAGTTTGGTGGCCGCGTCGAGGGCTTTGAGGAGAACGGTCGCACGTTCTACCGCACGGTGGACACGCAAGACATCCTGGCCGTCCCCTACGACATCCCCGTGGTGGGCTATGCCGGCGAGACCGTCAACAAGCTGCGCGTCTGGGCCGCCGAGCCGGTCGAGGAGCACTTCGATCTAGAGGCCTTCAACCGCGGCGACTATGCCCTGGCCGACGCTGAGCGCGCCGAGGCCGAGGCCATCAGCGCCATCCTCTACCCCAACGACGCCGGCGAGCACGGCCGTCTGCTGCGCCTGAAGCAGGAGTACCTGTTTGTCTCGGCCGGCATCTACAGCCTGCTCGACACCTTTGAGAAGGAGCACGGCGAGAACTGGGAGCTGCTGCCGCAGTTTGTGGCCATCCACACCAACGACACGCACCCCGCCATGTGCGGCCCCGAGCTCATGCGCATCCTCATCGACGAGAAGAAGCTCGAGTGGGACGACGCTTGGAACATCGTGACGCAGGTCGTGAGCTACACCAACCACACCATCCTGCCCGAGGCTCTGGAGAAGTGGCCCATCGGCACGTTCTCCAAGCTCCTCCCCCGCGTGTACCAGATCATCGACGAGATCAGCCGTCGTTGGCACGAGTCGTTCGACACCACGCAGGAGGGCTGGCAGGAGCATCTGCGCCAGACCGCCATTCTGTGGGACGGCGAGATTCGCATGGCCAACCTGTCCGTGATCTGCAGCCACAGCGTCAACGGCGTGGCCAAGATCCACTCCGACATCATCAAGAACATCGTGCTCAAGGACTTCTATGCCCTCACGCCCGAGAAGTTCAACAACAAGACCAACGGTATCTCGCACCGTCGCTTCTTTGCCGAGGCCAACCCCACCTACGCCAAGCTCGTGACCGAGGCCATTGGCGACGGCTGGCTCAAGGACGCCTTTGAGCTGGAAAAGCTCAAGGAGTTCCAGAACGACACCGAGTTCCTGAAGGCCGTGGGTGCCTCCAAGCGCGCCAACAAGGAGCGTCTGGCCGCCTACGTTAAGGCCGAGACCGGTCTGGTCATTGACCCCAACACCGTCTTCGATGTTCAGGTGAAGCGCTTCCACGCCTACAAGCGTCAGCTCATGAACATCATGAAGGTGATGGACGTCTACAACCGTCGCATCGCCGACCCCAACTTCCACGTGACGCCGACGACCTTCATCTTTAGCGGCAAGGCTGCCTCGAGCTACACCTTCGCCAAGGAGACCATCCGCCTCATCAACTCCGTCGCCGAGGTCGTCAACAACGACCCGCGCGTCAACGAGGTCATGAAGGTCTGCTTTATCCCCAACTTCCGCGTGAGCAACGCCCAGCTCATCTACCCCGCCGCCGAGATCTCTGAGCAGATTTCGACCGCCGGTAAGGAGGCCTCGGGCACGTCCAACATGAAGCTCATGATGAACGGCGCCATTACGCTGGGCACCCTCGACGGCGCCAACATCGAGATCGCCGACCTGGCCGGCCGCGAGAACGAGGCCATCTTTGGCCTGACCGCTCCCGAGGTCGAGCAGCTCTGGGCATCCAACAGCTACTTTGCGTGGGATACCCTCAACGGCGACCGCGAGCGTCTGGGCCGCGTGATGGACGAGCTCAAGGACAACACCTTTGCGGGTCTTTCGGGCAACTTCGAGAGCATCTACAACGAGCTCATGAACAACAACGACCCCGATCTGGTCATGGCCGATTTCCGCAGCTACGTGGATGCTTGGGAGGCGCTCACGGGCAGCTACGGCGACCAGGAGACCTGGAACCGCAAGGCGCTGCTCAACACCGCATCCAGCGGCTGGTTCTCGAGCGATCGCACCATTCGCGAGTACCGCGACGAGATCTGGCACGCGTAAGGGGCGCTTTTTCCCTTTGCCAGCACGGCATTATTCGGCGGGCGCGTCCAAGCGCCGCGTCCGCCGCTAATGGGTTAGAAACATCGATGACAGAAGGAGAAATCGATGAGTAAGAAAGAATGCATCGCGATGCTCCTCGCAGGAGGACAGGGCAGCCGATTGGGGGCACTCACCCAAAAGATCGCAAAGCCGGCGGTTAGTTTTGGTGGCAAGTTCCGCATTATCGACTTTTCGCTGTCCAACTGCTCCAACTCGGGCATCGACACAGTGGGCGTTCTGACGCAGTATCGCCCCTACCTGCTGCATGCCTACGTGGGCTCCGGCGAGGCGTGGGATCTGGACAGCCGCGATGGCGGCGTGTCGATCCTGCCGCCGTACGAGACGCAGACCGGCGGCGCCTGGTATGCGGGCACGGCAGATGCCATTACGCAAAACCTCGACTACATCAAGGCCAACGACCCCAAGTACGTCCTGATTCTTTCGGGCGATCACCTGTATCGCATGGACTACCGCAAGATGCTCAAGACGCACATTGAGAACAACGCCGACCTCACGGTGAGCGTTATGCCCGTGCCGTGGGAGGAGGCCAGCCGCTTTGGCATCCTGACCACTGACCCCGAGGACGGCCGCATCACCAAGTTCACCGAGAAGCCCGATAAGCCCGATTCGAACCTCGCGTCTATGGGCATCTACATCTTCTCGGCCGACGTGCTGATCGAGGCGCTCGAGGAGGACGCTCTGGACCAGCGCTCGAGCCACGACTTTGGTAAGGACATCATCCCCAAGCTGCTCGGCGAGAACAAGCGCCTGTACAGCTACGAGTTCCACGGCTTCTGGAAGGACGTCGGCACCATCGCCAGCTTCCACGAGACCTCGATGGACCTGCTGGGCAACAACCCCGAGTTCGATCTGTTCGACAAGCACTTCCCCATCATGTCCAACATCACCACGCGTCCGCCGCACTACATTGGTCCGGACGGCCGCCTGGACGACTGCCTGGTCTCCAACGGCTGCAAGATCTACGGCACCGCTCGCCACTCGATCCTTTCGACCGATGTCATCATCGAGGAGCGCGCCGTGGTCGAGGACTCCGTGCTGCTGCCGGGTGCGCACGTTAAGAGCGGAGCGCACATCTGCCGCGCTATTTTGGGCGAGAACTCCACGGTCGAAGAGGGCGTGAAGCTCGGCTCTGTCGATACCACCAAGGATACGGCCGTCGTTGGAAATGACGTCGTTATCGGGAAGGGGGAATGATCCGATGATCAATCGCAAGGCCATCGGTTATATCACCGCTAACTACTCTTCGACCTACGGCAGCGTGCTGCTCAAGGACCGCCCCATCGCGTCCGTTCCGTTTTTGGGTCGCTACCGCCTGATCGACTTCCCGCTGTCTAACATGATGAATGCCGGCATCAAGACCGTCGGTGTCGTCATGCCGGGCAACTACCGTTCGCTGATCGACCACGTGGGCTCGGGCAAGGACTGGGGCCTGGACCGCAAGAAGGGCGGCCTGTTCATGGTGCCCGGCAACGCGTATGGCACCACCAAGGGCGGCATGCGCTTCCTGCTGCGCGACATCATCTCCAACAAGACGCTGTTCCAGCGCTCGGACAAGCCCTATGTTGTGATGATGGGCACCAACATCATCTTTAATATGGACCTCAACACCATCATCGACGCGCACGAGAACTCCGGTGCCCAGATGACCGTGGTGTACTGCAAGGCCACGCGCAACGTCGATGACGAGACCAAGCTGCAGATCAACGAGAACGGCCGTCTGACGGGCGTGAGCGCCGGCGTCGTGTATGGCGACAACGCCTCTATGGACTGCTGCATCGTCAACCGCGAGACGCTGCTCGAGATCATCGACCACTACCAGGCCGCCGACTATCTGGACCTGCTTGAGGCACTCCAGGGCGACTTTGGCAACATCGACGTGTGCAGCTACGAGTACAAGGGCGAAGTCGTGGGCGTGTTTAGCGAGAAGTCGCTGTACCGTCGCAGCATGGACCTGCTCGACCAGACCGTGGCCGACCAGCTCTTCGACCCCGAGCGTCCGATCCTGACCAAGGCCCACGACGTGCCGCCTTCGCGTTACGCGACCGGCAGCCACGCCTGCAACTCGATCATCTCGGCCGGCTGCATCATTAAGGGCACCGTGCGCAACTCGATCCTGTCGCGCGGCGTTGTGGTTGAGGAAGGTGCCTCGGTGACCAACTCGATCATCAACCAGAGCTGCATCATCAAGAGCGGCGCCCGCGTTGAGAACGCCATCCTGGACAAGAACAACGTGGTTCCCACCAACACCGAGCTTCGCGGCACGCCCGAGAACATCCTGGTGCTGGGCAAGGCTCCGTTAACTTCCGATACCACCATCGTACGTTAACGTTGGCGCCGCAACATCGCTCGTAACATGTAGAATAGCCGCCCGGTTCGCGCCTGGCGGCTATTCTCGAATAACAACATAGGAGACAATATGGCTGATTCCAGCAAAAAGATGCAGATCGTGTTTGCCTCGGCCGAGTGCGCGCCGTTTGTGAAGACCGGTGGCCTGGGCGACGTGGCGGGCTCGCTGCCTGCGGCGCTTGTGCGCGCCGGCGCCGAAGTAATCGTGATGGTGCCCAAGTACGCCACCATCAAGGACGAGTACAAGGCGCAGATGGAGCACTTCTCCGACTTTTACGTGAGCCTGGGCTGGCGCAATGAGTACTGCGGACTTGAGAAGCTCGAGCACGACGGCGTCACCTATATGTTCATCGACAACGAGCGCTACTTTGCGCGCGACTATCCGTACGGCTTCTTTGACGACGGCGAGCGTTTTGCGTTCTTCTCCAAGGCCATCACCGAGAGCCTGCAGCACCTGCCGGCCGGCTTTGAGTGCGACATCCTGCACTGCAACGACTGGCAGACGGCACTGGCGCCCGTGTTCCTGCGCGAGTTCTACCAGGGCCTGCCGCTGTACGACCGCGTCAAGACCGTGTTCTCGATCCACAACGTGGCGTTCCAGGGCCAGTTTAGCGACACCGTGATGGAGGACATCCTGGGTGTGGCGCACATTCCGGCTGCCGCCTCGCAGCTGCGTTGCGACGCCTGCAGCATCAACTACATGCTGGGCGCGCTGCGCTATGCCGACGCCATCACTACGGTAAGCCCTACCTATGCCAACGAGATCCAGACGCCCGAGTTTGGCGAGGGACTGGACGGCGTGCTGCGCGAGCGCTCCTACGCGCTGCAGGGTATTTTGAACGGCATTGACGTCGCGGGCTTTGACCCGGCGACCGACAAGCGCATTGCCGCGAACTACACGGTTGAGGACCGCTCCGGCAAGGCCGTGTGCAAGGCCAAGCTGCAGGAAGAGCTGGGGCTCGAGGTTCGCGACGACCGTCCGCTGATGGTGATGGTCACGCGTCTGACGCGCCAGAAGGGCATGGACCTGGTCATGTATGCGCTCGACCGCATTCTGGCCGGCGGCGTGCAGGTGGCAGTGCTGGGCACCGGCGACCGCGACTACGAGGACGGCTTGCGCTACTTCCAGGACAAGTACCCCGGCACCATGGCCGCACGCATCGAGTTTGACCCGGCGCTGTCGCAGCGCATGTACGCCGCTGCCGACATGTTCCTGATGCCTTCGAAGTTTGAGCCCTGCGGCCTGTCGCAGATCATCGCCATGCGCTACGGCACCCTGCCCATCGTGCGTGAGACCGGCGGCCTGAAGGACACCGTTGTGCCGTACAACGAGTTTACCGGCGAGGGCACGGGCTTCTCGTTTAGCAATTTTAACGGCGACGAGATGGGCGATGCCGTCTTCCGCGCGGCTCGTCTGTTCTGGGACAACCACGACGCCTGGAACCAGCTGGTCACGCAGGCCATGAGCCAGGACTTTAGCTGGACGCGCTCGGCCGATAAATATCTGGACCTGTACTTCTTTATGCACCCGGAGATTGAGCGCCCGGCGGCGGTTGTCGACGAGCCTGAGGCTGCACCTGATCCGGTGGCCGCAGAGGAGCCCAAGGCCGAGGAGAAGCCGGTTGAAGCTGAGACCGTTAAGACCGATCCTAAGGTGAAGGTCGAGGCTACTCCCGAGCCTGAGCCTGAGGTGAAGCCTGCTGCGAAGCCTGCGGCAAAGAAGACCACGACTCGTAAGACGACGGCTAAGAAGGCCACTGCGAGCAAGACCACCGCTGCCAAGACAACGACCACGCGCAAGCGCACAACCGCAGCTGCCAAGAAGGCCGCCGAGGCCGAGGCCGTTTCCGAGGTAAAGGCCGAGGCCGCCGTCAAGGCACCGGCCAAGACCACTGCCAAGAAGACGGCTGCGACCGCCAAGAAGACCACGGCAAAGAAGTCAACGACCACGAAGGCCGCCACGACCAAGGCAGCCGCAAAGCCGGCCGCCAAAGTCGAGGAGACGCCCGCCGAGACCAAGGCCGAGGCATCCGTCGAAGCCAAGCCGGCCGCCAAGACCACCACGCGCAAGCGTGCCACGACGACGGCCAAGAAGACCACGACCAAGGCTGCTGCTCCCAAGGCAGAGGCTAAGCCCGCTGCTGCCAAAGTGGAGCCCAAGGCCGAGGTAAAGGCCAAGCCGGCGCCGAAGACCGCTGAGGTCAAGGCCGCCCCGAAGGCAGAGGCTAAGCCCGAGCCTGCCAAAGAGACCCCGGTCTCCCCCGCCGCTCCGGCCGAGGAAAAGGCTCCGACCAAGAAGACGTCCGTCCGCAAGGCAACGGCCACCCGCAAGCGCCGCTAGTCCACAGACGATCCAAAACCTCATCAAACCCTTAGCAAGGGGCGCTCCAACCGGGCGCCCCTTATCTGTAGATAGTTGGTAAAACGATTTTCTAGGACAACCGTTCGCCGATGGTAAACGGATGTTGTTTATACAGCCTGTGTGCAACAGATATACTTACATCCTGTGCGTAAAGCCCATGGCCAGCAGGTCATGATTCTATTGAACTGGACCGTACTATGAGATTGATACACAACAGCCGTCTGCCGCAGTTTCGCACTCCGTTTGGCGCTGTGACCACAGGAACTACCCTTTCGCTCTCCGTGATTCTGGAGGATGCCGACCCCGCGCAGGCAACGCTTACGCTGCGCACCTGGGTCGATGAGATCGGTGAGTCTCTGTATCCCATGACGCACGAGGGCGACGGCATCTTTACCGCCGAGCTGGAGTGCGCCGAGCCCAGTCTTATCTGGTACAGCTTTATCTGCAATATCGAAGGCCAGCCCGAGGTCCGCTTGGGCGCACCGCAAGGACGCACCGGCGGCGAAGGCGTAACCTACAACTACGCCGAGGTGCCGTCATTCCAGGTCACCGTCTACAAACACCGTGAGAACCGTCCCACCTGGTACGAGCGCGGTATGGTCTACCAGATCTTCCCCGATCGCTATGCCCGCGACGAGCACTGGCGCGAGCGCACACTGGCCGAGGTCGAAAAACCGCGTAAGGGCATTCAGCGCCGCATGGTCGAGGACTGGAACGAACCGCCTGTGTACGAGCGCGCCGAGGACGGCTCCATCAAGACCTGGGACTTCTACGGCGGATCGCTCAAGGGTATCCAGGAAGACCTGCCTCGCATCGCCGAGCTGGGCTTTACAGCCATCTACCTCAACCCCATTTTTGAAGCCGCGAGCAACCACCGCTACGACACCGCCGATTACACCAAGATCGATCCGATTCTGGGCACCGAGCAGGACTTTACCGAGCTGTGCGAGGCGGCCGAGAAGCTGGGCATTTCCATCATCCTGGACGGCGTCTTTAACCATACAGGTGACGACTCCATCTATTTCAACCGCTACGGCAACTACCCCGGCGTGGGCGCGTGGCAGAGCGAGGATTCGCCGTGGCGCGATGCGTTTTATTTCCACGAGGACGGCTCATACGACTGTTGGTGGGGCGTGGGCAATATGCCCGCCATCAATGAGAGCTCCGAACTGGTACGCGAGCGGCTCTTGGGCAAGGACGGCGTGATCCGCAAATGGCTGCGCGCCGGCGCTCACGGCTGGCGCTTGGATGTGGCTGACGAGCTTTCCGATGACTTCCTGGCCGAGATCAAAAAGGCCGTGCTCGCCGAAAAGCCTGACGCACTGTTACTCGGTGAGGTCTGGGAAGACGCCTCCAACAAGATCAGCTACGGCCATCTGCGCCGCTACCTACAGGGGTCCGAGCTGGACTCTGCTATGGATTATCCCTTCCGCGACATGGTCATCGGCTTTTTGATGGGCTACAAAAACGCCTACCAAGCTGCCGAGGATATCGAGACCCTGCGCGAGAACTATCCGCGTGAGGCCCTGTCATGTGCACTCAATCTGCTTTCGAGTCACGACCGTCCGCGCATTATCTCGGTGCTCGGCGGAGGTCCCGACGAGTCGCAGCTGCCCGAGTGCGAGCGCAGCAAATGGCGTCTGGACGAGAACGCGATGGGCCTGGCCAAGAGCCGTTTTTGGCTCGCGACGCTCATGCAGATGACGTTCCCGGGCGTTCCCTCGATCTATTATGGCGACGAGTACGGCTTGGAGGGTCTCACCGATCCGGGCAATCGTCGCACCATGCCGACCAAGGAAGACCTGCACGACTTCGATACGTTCGCGATCGTCAAGAACGCATCTGCTGTGCGCCGTGCGCTGCCGTTTATGATCGATGGCGAGATCAAGGCATTTGCACTCAATGACGAAGTGCTGGCCTACAACCGCACCGGTAACGACGGCGAGTCCGCGACCGTCATCATCAACCGCAGCCTGCGCAATTCACACCGCGTGACGATTCCGGCGCTCGGCGAATGCGCGAGCGATGTGATTAGTGGTCACGAGTGCGAGATCCACAACGGTACGGTCACGCTCGATCTGTATCCGCTGGGCTCGTCGATCATCTATCACCATGCCGAGCAGCGCCTGCAGGAGCCGCTCGATCACGGTGCGGGTGTTGTGTGCCATATCACATCGGTGCCGACCGACGACGGCAAGCCCGGTACGATCGGCGCGCCCACGCGTCGTTTTATCGACCATCTGGCCGCCATGGGCATGCGCTACTGGCAGGTTCTCCCCGTCAACCCCACGGACTTCTTCCGCTCCCCTTACGCCGGTCCTTCGGCCTTTGCAGGCAATATCGACCTGCTGCCCGAAAGCCACGAGGAGCTGGCCGCCGACTTTGAGACCTGGAAGACCCGCGGCGGCGAGGATGCCGACCCGCTGTACACAGCGTTTAAGCATCGCAATGCCGATTGGCTCGAGAAATACTGCGTCTACATGGCCGTTAAGAAGTACTTTGAGGGTGAGTCGCGCCACGATTGGCCGGCAGATGTCGCGCGCTACAACGAGCATCTGATCGACGACAAGCGCTTCCACAACGAGGCCGAGCTTCAGGCGTACATGCAGTACCGCTTTGACCTGGCTTGGTGCGAGCTCATGAACTATGCGCACAAGAAGGGCATCGAGGTTATCGGCGATATTCCTATGTACGTGTCTGACGATTCGGCAGATGCGTGGAGCGAGCCCGAGAACTTCTGGCTGTCCGATACCGGCAAGGCGATTGAGATTTCCGGTGCGCCGCCCGACAACTTTGCGCCCGAGGGCCAGGTGTGGGGCAACCCGACGTTCCGCTGGGACCACATGAAGCAGAACGGCTATAGCTGGTGGATGGATCGCCTGCGTCGTGCGTTTTCGCTCTACGACCGCGTGCGTCTGGATCACTTCCTGGGCTTCCACAGCTACTTTAGTATCCCCGCGGGCAAGGCTTGCGCCGACGGTCGCTGGCTGGCGGGCCCGGGCAAGGACCTGTTCCAGACCGCTTATGACGAGCTGGGTCCGCTCAACTTTATCGCTGAGGACTTGGGCTATCTGACGCCCGGTGTTCGCGCCATGGCATCGACCTGCGGTTTCCCCGGCATGGACGTGCTGGAGTTTAGCGACTACGACGTTCGTTGCGGTGTGCATCCCACGCCCGGCAAGATTCTGTACACCTCGACACACGATACCTCGACGCTTGCCGGTTGGTGTACGCGTTCCTTTGCGGGCGGCGATGAACCGAGCGGTGTTGAGGTGGCGGCCAAGCTGATGAGCGACGCGCTAGCAAGCGACGCTCCCCTGGTGATGATGCCGCTGCAGGACGTGCTGGGGCTGGGCGACGACGCACGCATGAACGTGCCGGGCGTGGCCACGGGCAACTGGACCTGGCAGGCTGACGAGGCGGACATTGCAGCCGCCGAGGGCAAAACCGCGCGGCTCCTGCGCAACAACCATAGATTCTGGGGCGAAGCGTGATAAAACCCCCGATATAGGGTACAGTTACAGACGTTTGAATTTTTGCGGGCAGAGTAATCTGCCCGCTTTGTGCTGAAAAGGAAGTATTTATGGCGCGCTACGATTACAAGTGCTCGAGCTGCGGCAACGTGTTTGAGGTTGAGCATCCCATGTCCGAGACCCCCGAGGTCGTGTGCCCCAGCTGCGGTGCCCCGGCGGCCAAGACGTTCTCAGCCAGCGGCATAAAATTTGAGGGCAGCGGTTTCTACAACACCGACCAGCGCAGCGGTGGTTCCAGCACCAGCGCCACCAGCGGCTGCTGCGCCAACTGCCCGCACAGCCACTAGAAACCAAACAGCCCCGCGACCGACACCGATCGCGGGGCTTATTCTTTAGCTAACCAGGTTTCCTTATGAGTTGCGGTGAAATAAAGACTGTTTGGCGGTTAGAAGCCGCTATTCAATCCCTATTTCACCGCAACTTAGTAGTTACTTGCGGATCATTCTGGCGCAGAAGTGGCCGTCGTAGGAATCGGCATTTACCGGCACGCTTTGGAAGAGGCCTCGATCGTTCTGACGAACGGATACGAGCTTCTTGGCCTGATCGAACTCGGGGAGTTGCAGAATCTGCGCCTCGGAAAGCGGTGCCACGCTAAAGCTGGCACCCTCAGGAGAGTTCAGGAAAGCATCCACGACCTGCTTGTTCTCTTCATCAAACACCGAGCAGGTGGCATAGATAAGCTCACCGCCGGCAGCCACGCGCGCGGCTGCTTCCTTGAGCATCGTCAGCTGTAGCTTGGGCAGCTCAGTCGTAACGTCGTTTTCGGTCAGGCGCCACGGAATCTCGGGATGACGGCGCATGGTGCCGGAGCCAGAGCACGGCGCATCGATAAACACCGTGTCGAACAGGGCAGGCTCGCCGAGCATCGCGTCAAAGGACGTGAGCACCTCATTGAGCTCGCAGGCATCGCCCGACACCGTACGAACACCCGTAATACCCGCCTTGTGCAGGCGCGCGAGATTCTGATCACATTTACGATCATGCAGGTCGAGCGCGGTATGCTGATGCTCGTACCCGGCACGCTTGGCTTGGCACATCATCACATAGGTCTTGGTGCCGCGACCGGCGCCAATCTCCAGACAACGACCGGGACGTGTCGCGGCAGTAGCGATAAGCTGGGCGTTGAGGTCCGAGGCAACCGCGGCAGCACGCTCAAACACGCCCGATGCAACCGTGACCTGCGCATCGACCGGAGCATGGCAGCCCGGGAAGACAGGCGCAACAAGCTGCGAGATATACGGGTCGGCCTTGGTCGCAAACGCGTTCTCATGCAAAGCGAGCGGCGCGGGCGCCAGATTGCCGGCAAAGTTGAGCGCGCCCTCGGGCGTATCGAACGAGGCCATAATACGAGCGCACAGCCAGCGAGGAAGACCCATCAAACGCGAAAGGCGAACCAAACGGCGCTCGGACTCATCCACGTCGGATGCCGTGGCAAAGTCCTCAACGTTGTCCGCAACCTTGTGCAGCACCGCGTTAGCCAGGCCCGCGGCAGACTTAGCACCGCAGCGAACCAGCTCAACACCCTGGCTCACGGCAACGCGGCCCGGCGTATGCAGATAGAGCATCTCGAAGGCCGAGATGCGAAGCGCCATGCGAACGCGCGGCGCGACCTTTTTGGGCTTATCCAAAAACTGATCGAGCAACTCATCCAAAATGCCCTGCGTGGCGGCAACACCGAGCGCCAAACGCGCGGCAAAAGCGGAATCGCGCTGGTCAATGGCCTTGGCGGAAGCACGGGAAGACAACACGTCGCGTGCGTACATACCGCGGCGATCGGCCTCCATCAACACATCGAGCGCAAGCTTGCGCGCGGGAGACAGCTTGCTCATGACAAAACACCCCACGAAAGATCGGCACCCTGCAGGCCGGCGGCCCAGGCAGAAGCAGACATGGCACGCTTGCCATCAGGCTTAACCTCGAGCAGTTCAACCGAGGCATCAGAAAGGCCCAGATAAACACGTTTGGCCTGAACAAAAACCTGACCCTCGCCGAGCGACACATCAGCCGGCGCAGCATCGAGCACACGAACAGTCTTGCCGGCAATCACGCAACGAGCAGGCGCGGTATCGGACGAGGCCAGCACATGACGCACGCAATCAAGCGCCGCCATGTGCGGATCCAGACGCATCTCCTGCTTAGAAATCTTGGCAGCATGGGTAACGAGCGCCTCATCCTGTTCAGTCCACACGGCGGTGCCATCGGCAAGAGAAGGAAGCGTATCGGCAAGCAGTTTACCGCCAAGCTCACCAAGCTCCATGGTCAGCGCCTCAGCATGCTTACCGGCAACCGACGTGGAAGCCTGAGCACAATAAGCCCCAGTATCCACGCCGTGCCCGATGCGCATGATAGAAACGCCAGCAACCTCATCACCAGCGAGAATCGCACGCTGAATAGGAGCAGCCCCACGCCAACGAGGCAGCAAGGACGCATGAACATTCACAATACCAAGCGGCGCCATATGCAGCACGTCATCCGGCAAAATGCAACCATAGGCAGCCACACAGAAAATATCGGCTTGCGCAGCTTGGAGCGCCTCAACAACCTCGGCCGTCATACGATTAGCCTCAATAACCGTCAACCCAAGCTCAAGTGCCTTAGCCTTAACAGGGGACGGCTCCAGCTTCTTACCACGCCCACGAACAGCATCGGGACGAGTAACAACAAGCGCAATCTCATTACCAGCCTCAACAAGCGAAGTCAGCGAAGGCACAGCAAAATCGGGCGTACCCATAAACACAATACGCATAATGATCGTCTCCTCTCAACCAAAGCCAAGACGGCTACAAAAGAAGCGTTCCAGGTCGCAAGCGCACCCAGCCACCAGAACAGTCCAACAAAAACAAATATACCCAAAACCAAAGAAAGAGCCGCAATAAAAGCAGCTCTTTCAGCAAAGCACCTATCAGCGAAGACGCCCATCCCTGGCCCGACGGCACCCGGGCGAAGAGGAGCACGAAAACGAAGTCCCCTTCCGCCGCAGGGCTTAGGTTATTGCTCCACGCGCAGTTCCGCACGAGCCGAAGAGCACTTAATGTGCTCTTCGTGCGAGCAGGACTGTTTGAGCATGGAGCAATAACCTAAGCCCTGCGGCGGAAGGGGACGGTGGGACCTACTCCGTCTCGCCCGGTCGAGCGCCGCGGGCCAGGGCGTCCTGGTACTCCTTGACTGCCTTGAGCCTCTGCATCGGCTTCAGTCGCTCGAACATGGTGTTGCCGTGCAGGTGATCGATCTCATGCTGCAGGCACACGCAGAACAGGTCGCCCGTGGCCTCATAGCGAATCAGGTTAGCATCCAGGTCGTACGCTTCAACGACAACGTGATCGGGACGCTCGATCTCGCAGCTAATGCCGGGAATGGACAGACAGCCCTCGCTAAACGGCACCAGATGGTCGCTCTGCTCAACAATGACAGGATTAATGAGCATGTACGGGTCGTAGTCGTTCTTGTCGCTGTAGTCGCAGTCGATGGTAACGAGCTGGATAAGCTCGCCGATCTGCGGGGCGGCAAGACCGCAACCGCCGTTCTCGAACATCATCTTCTTCATCTTCTCGGCAAGTGCCTCGATCGCCGGGGTGATCTCTTCGATGACGGCGCACTCCTGGCGCAGGCGAGGGTCGGGCGACAGTACGATTCCGTTGGCTTCCATGGCCATCCTTTCGGGTTGTTACATCAAATCATAGGCGTCGACGTCAACGCTCACGCTCACGCCGCGCACGGAGCCCACCTCTTTGAGGCAGGCGTCGATATCATCAGAGACATGGTACCCTACCGGCGACTTTACAAGCAGATGGAAGCGGTAACGGTCCTTGGCTCTCTCGATTACACACGAAGCCGGGCCCAGCACCTGCGGCACGGCACTCCCCGCCCGCAAAAAGTCGGGCGCGGCGGCATGCCAGCGGCGCTTGAGGAGCTTCGCGATGCGCCCGATGTAGTCCTGCGCATCGTCCGGATTCGCCGACCACACCAAGATGTTGACCAGACGCACAAACGGCGGATACAGGGCGTCGCGGCGCTGGTCCAGGTCGTAGTCGGTAAAGATTGAGCGGTCGTGCTCGGCGACGGCTCGAATGACGGGGTCCTCGGGTAGATAGGTCTGGATGATGACCTCGCCGGGGCGATCGCCGCGACCGGCGCGGCCCGCAACCTGTTCCAGCAGATCGTAAGCGCGCTCCCCCGCTCTAAAATCGGGCAGCTTGAGGGCAAAGTCGGCATTGACGACGCCCACGAGCGTGACCTCGGGAAAGTCGAGACCCTTTGCGATCATCTGGGTGCCAAGCAGCACGGCGCAATCGGCGGCATCGAACTGCTCGAGCAGCTTTTTATGAGCGTCCTTACCGCGCGTGGAATCGGCATCCATGCGAATGATGGCGACGTTCTCGGGCAGCATCTGGTGCAGTGCGTCCTCGATCTGCTGCGTACCCAGGCCCATTTTTGCCAGGTAGCGGCTGCCGCATTTGGGACAGCGGCTCGTGGGCGACGGATAGGGCTGCACGCGCCAAGACGATCCGCAGGTGTGACACTGCAGCGTGTGCGTGCGTTCATGGTACGTGAGCGCGGTGGAGCAATGGTTGCAGGTAGGGACGCAGCCGCACTCGCGGCACATCAGGAATGGCGCAAAGCCGCGGCGGTTATGCAGCAGCACGGCTTTCTCGCGGCGCTCGACAACACGTTCCAAGCCTTCCATCAGCGGCTTTGAGAACATGGAGCGGCTGCCGTGCGAAAACTCGCGTCGCAGGTCAGCGATGCGAACTGTAGGCAAGACCGCATGTCCGGGGCGCTCAGGCATCTCCACGCGCGTCCAAGTGGCGCCGTTGTACGTGCCGCGGCGGCAGCGGTCGAGCGCCTCGGCAGAAGGCGTGGCGGAACCCAGCACGAGCGGGCAGCGATAGCGGCGCGCCATCTCGGCCGCCACCTCACGTGCGTGGTAACGAGGGCTGGAGCCCTGCTTGTAGCTCGTCTCGTGCTCCTCGTCGATAATGATGAGGCCCAGATCGCTGAGCGGGCAAAAGAGCGCCGAACGGGCGCCGACGACCACGCGAGCGGCACCGCTGGCGACCATATCCCACTGGTCCAGGCGCTCACCGGCCGAGAGACGCGAGTGGAAAACCGCGACCGTTTCGCCAAAGCGCGAGCGGAAGCGGCCGACGGTCTGCGCCGTCAGCGAGATCTCGGGCACGAGCACGCAGGCCGAGCGGCCGGCTGCGAGCACGCGCTCGATGGCGGAAAGGTAAACCTCGGTTTTGCCGGAGCCGGTGACGCCGTCGACCAGCACCACGTCGCCATGAGCGTCCAGACGGGCGCGCTCAATCTGCGCAAGCGCCTGCTGCTGGCCGTTCGTGAGCGCGACCGGCGCCTTGCCACTTGCCGAGGACAGCGTGGTCTGCTCGCTACAGCCACGCCAGGCGCGGCGCTCCTCCACCACCACGACGCCGCGTTTTTCGAGTGCCTTGATGGTCGCCGACATACTGTTGTAGAGCAGGTTGAGGTCGCGCGTCGTGACCGGTCCGCACTGGAGCGCCTCAATGAGCTGTCGCTGGCGAACGGCGGTCTTGGGCGGCGTATAGTCAAAGCCCTCGGGCGTGAGCATGACCCAACGGTTTTGGATAGGCTTGACGGCGGGACGTTCAACCGTCCATACGCCGTCGTCGCCCTTGACCACACGCGGGCTGCCGCCCGGGGGCAAGAACAGGCGCAGGCACTCAGAAAGCGTTGCGACGTACTCGCGGCTCATCCAGCGTGCGATACGGGCAGCCTCGGCGGTAAAGAGCGGTTTGCTGAGGATGGCCTCGATGGGCTTGATGCGCGAGGGGTCGAGGGCGTTGTTGCCTTGCAGCTCGCCCAGCTCAGACGCAATATCGACGATATAGCCTGCGGCCGCGCGATTGCCAAAATGGACCAGGACCGTGGAGCCGACCTGGGCTTCTTCATTGGCAAGGGACTGTGGGATGCCGTAGGCAAATGGCTCAGATAAAGCGCGCGTGGGGATGTCGAGGACCACGCTTGCGTAGGCGACGATGGGCTCAGGCGCAGGCTCGAGCTTGACCTGCTCGGCCGCGCGAGCCGGCTCCGCAGGAGTCTTCTCCGGTTCCGGCAAACCAAACAGCGAAAGTTGTTGAGCCATACACCACCTCAAACGAGCCTGGAAGGGGTGGGACAAAATAATCAGTAGTGTTTGTCCCATGGCCGATACGAGTGTCGAGCTCGTTACATCGCTCGAACATGGGACAAACACTACTGATTATTTTGTCCCACCAACCCACTCGCTCGGTATAGAAACAAGAACCCCGCTCAGGGTGAACGGGGCTCGGATACAAACGTTTGCGCAGCTGCTACAGCGCCATCGTGCGGGCGCGATCGATGCGCGCCAGGCAGTCGTCGCGGCCGACGAGCGCCATGGTCTCGCCCAGCGGAGGGCTCACCATGTTGCCGCAGACGGCGACGCGCACGGCCTGGAACACCACGCGCTTCTTAAGGTCCATCTGCTCGGGCAGCGGCTCAAGCGCGGCGTCGATGTTGGCGGCCGTCCACTCGTCCACGCCCTCGAGCGCGGCCTTGGCGGCGTCCAGAATGGCACCCATGCCCTCCTTGGCCAGGCCCTTGTTGACGGACTTCTCGTCATACTCGAGCGTCTCGGCCGTGGCAAAGATGGGAGCGGCGACGGTCACGGCGTCGGCCGGCATCTTGGTGCGCGGCTTGACGATGGCAGCGAGCGCGTCGATCCAATCCTCGCCGTACTCGACATTGCCCTCGATGAGGCCCGCCTCGTGCAGCTCGGGGACCATGACCTCGTCGGCAAACTGGGCGTCGGACATGCCGTTGATGTACTCGGCATTGACCCAGTCGAGCTTCTTGGGGTCGAAAGTCGCCGGGTTCTTGGAGATGCGGTCGAGCGAGAACTTGCTGGCCAGGACATCGCGCGGGATGATCGTGGTCTCGCCGTCGAGCGACCAGCCGAGCAGCGCCAGGTAATTGACGAAGGCGTCGGACAGGTAGCCGGCGTCGCGGTACTCCTCCACCGAGGTGGCGCCGTGGCGCTTGGAGAGCTTCTTGCCGTCGGCGCCCAGAATCATGGAGATGTGGGCGAACGTGGGCACGGGCGCGCCGAGGGCCTCGTAGACCATGACCTGACGCGGGGTGTTGGAAAGGTGGTCGTCGCCGCGGATGACGTGGGTGATCTTCATCATGGCGTCGTCGACGACGGTCGCGAAGTTATACGTGGGCGTGCCGTCGGAGCGGAAGATGACGAAGTCATCGAGCTCCTTGGCGTCGAAGGTCACCTCGCCGTGGACGGCGTCGTGGATGACGACGTCGCCGCGGTCCTCGGGCACCTTGATGCGCAGGACGTAGGACTCGCCGGCCTCGATGCGGCGGCGGGCCTCCTCGGGATCAAGATCGCGGCAGCGGCGCTGATAGCCCTGGAAGGGGTCCTTGCGCTCCTGCGCGGCCTTGCGGTCGGCGTCGAGCTGCTCCTTGGTGCAGAAGCAGGGATAGGCCTTGCCCTCGTCCCAGAGCTTCTGGGCGGCCTGCTTGTACAGGTCCAGGCGCTCGGTCTGCGCGTAGGGGCCATAGTCGCCACCCACCTCGGGACCCTCGTCCCAATCCAGGCCCAGCCAACGCATGGCGCGCAGGATGATCTGCGTGTTCTCGTCGGTGGAGCGGGTGGGGTCGGTGTCGTCGATGCGCAGGATGAACGTGCCGCCGTTTGCGCGGGCGAAAGCCCAGTTATAGATAGCGGTGCGGGCGCCGCCGATGTGCAGCTTGCCCGTCGGTGAGGGTGCAAAGCGGACGCGAACGTCTGATGCCATGGAAATCTCCTCGATTGCAGGATGGATGTCTAACCGCACCAGTATAAAGCATCAAAGCAACCTCCGCACAAAGGGCACCTACCTACTCATTGGGGACAGACTTAAATGACCAGTCATTGGGCAACCTGTCGGCACTTAGGAAGGCTGGTCATTTAAGTCTGTCCCCAATGAGTAGGTGCGGAAAGGGTGTGAATGTTTGATTTACGCGCTATGATGAGCCCTTGCATAGAGAGCCCGGCGGAATGGTAACGGTCGCCGGGACACGTTTTTGAAAGGACAATCATGTCAGAAGAACTTCGTTCCATCCCACCCCAACACGGGTCCTTCGTATTTACGTCGGAGTCGGTGACCGAAGGTCATCCCGATAAGATCGCTGACCAGATCAGCGACGCCGTCCTCGACGCAATCCTCGCCAAAGAAATAGAGCTCCAGGAGCAGGGTTACATCGCCCCCAACGGCGTGCCTGCCAACGTGGAGAACGTCCGCTGCGCCTGCGAGACCCTCGTGACCACCGGCACCGTCATCGTCGCCGGCGAGATTCGCACCCAGGCCTACGTCGACGTGCAGGAAATCGCTCGCGGCGTTATCCGCCGCATTGGCTACAACCGTGCCAAGTTCGGTTTTGACTGCGATACCTGCGGCGTTATGAGCCTCATCCACGAGCAGTCGCCCGATATCGCCCAGGGCGTCGACGAGTCCTTCGAGACCCAGACCGGCGCTACCACCGACCCGATCGACCTGATCGGTGCCGGCGACCAGGGCATGATGTTCGGTTATGCCTCCAACGAGACCAAGACCCTCATGCCCATGCCGCACTACCTGGCGAGTCGCCTAGCCGAGCGCCTGGCCGCCGTGCGTCACGACGGCACCCTCGCCTATCTGCGTCCCGACGGCAAGACCCAGGTCACCGTGCGCTACGAGGAAGGCAAGCCCGTCGAGGTCACGACCATCGTCATCTCCACGCAGCACGCTGCCGAGATCGAGGACATGGGCAAGATCAAGGCCGACCTCATCGAGCACGTCATCACCCCGGTCATGGCCGCCGAGAACATGCCGTGGGACAACGCCGACATCTACGTGAACCCCACCGGTCGCTTTGTCGTGGGCGGCCCCATGGGCGACACGGGCCTCACCGGCCGTAAGATCATCGTCGACACCTACGGCGGCTACGGCCGTCACGGCGGCGGTGCCTTTAGCGGCAAGGACTGCACCAAGGTCGACCGCTCCGCCGCGTATGCCGCGCGCTGGGTCGCCAAGAACGTCGTCGCCGCCGGTCTGGCCGACCGCTGCGAAGTCGAGCTGGCTTACGCCATCGGCGTGTCCAAGCCCCTCTCAATCATGGTCGACACATTCGGTACCGCTAAGGTCGCCGAGGACAAGATCGTTGAAGCCGTAGAGAAGACCTTCGACCTGCGCCCGGGCGCCATCATCCGCGACTTGGACCTGCGTCGCCCGATCTACGAGAAGACGGCAGCCTACGGCCACTTCGGCCGCGAAGACGCCGACTTCACCTGGGAGAAGACCGACCGAGTCGAAGAACTCAAAGCAGCCTGCGGTTTGTAAGACGATTAGCCAGACCTGAGCAACACAGTATTACGCACAAAGAAGTACCGGCCTCCAACCGGTACTTCTTTTTTATTAACCAGTGGCGAAGATGAACCGATACGGAAAAGGTCACCAGCCAATGAATTTTGCAGCATAACGACTCCAACCATGTATCCTAAGTTCCGAGGGCTTTGGTATTTGGTCGATCGCGAGTTCCGCACGAGCCGGAGAGCACTTAATGTGCTCTC
>CABUBH010000012.1 GCA_902489775.1 uncultured Collinsella sp. | reverse complement strand
GACATGATTATCGCCGGTCACCTGGGCGCCCTCATTTGCGTCGGCGACACCGAAAACGTGCTCGCTGCCGGTAACGACGGCTTCCCGCTCAACATTTCGTTTACCTCGAACCGCCTGTTCGAGCTTTCCAAGATGGACGGCGCCATCGTCATCGACGGCGACCTCACCCAGATCCTGCGCGCCAATTTCCATCTCAATCCCGATCCCTCGCTCGCCACGAGCGAGACAGGTATGCGTCACCGCACCGCCGCTCGCATGTCGGTGCTCACCGATGCCATCGTGATCTCGGTCTCGGCCCGTCGTGCCGTCGTTAACGTGTACGTTCACGGCAAGAGCTACGAGATCCAGCCCGTCACCACCATCATGAGCTCGGTCAACCAGCTCGTCGCCACGCTCCAGACTACCCGTCAGTCGCTCGATCGCTCCCTGCTGCGCCTGACGGCTCTCGAGCTCGACGACTACGTTACGCTCGCCGACATTACCGGTATTTTCTCGAGCTTCGAGATCATGCAGCAGGCAAAGACCGAGCTTAAGGATTGCATCGTCAAGCTGGGTAACCAGGGCAAGCTCGTGCAGATGCAGCTCGAGCAGCTCGCGGGCTCCAGCATGGATACCGAATACGACTTGATGATCCGCGACTACGCAAGCGATTCCTCTGAGGCCAACGCCGAGAAGATCCGCGCCGAGCTTGCCCGCATGACGCCTAAGGACCTGTCCGACCCGCAGCATGTGGCGGCGGTTCTGGGTTACGACGACCTGGACGAGGACTCCGTCATGACTCCGCTGGGCCTGCGCACGCTTTCGCGCGTGTCCGTCGTGCGCGACGGCGTGGCCGAGAAGATCGTCGACGAGTATGGCTCGCTGCAGGAGCTCATGGACGACATCAGCGAGGATCCGGAGCGCCTGGGCGACTTTGGCGTTAACAACCCTGCCATTCTTGCGGACTCCCTGTACCGCATGAAGGGCACCAAACAGGGGAACGCATAATGGCGCCCGTATGCGCCGTGGTCGTTGCCGGTGGCAGCGGCCAGCGCTTTGGTAACCCCGGCGGCAAGCAGCTCGTCAATGTAGCGGGCCGTCCGCTTATGAGCTGGTCCATCCGCGCGTTTGACCGTAGCGATAAGGTCGGCCACATCGTCGTGGTTTGCCCTGCCGAGCGCCGTGCCGAGATGCGCCGCCTGGCCATCGACCCGTTTGACTATGACACGCCCATCAGTTTTGCCGATGCCGGCGATACCCGCCAGGACTCCACCCGTGCCGGCGTGCACGCGGTGCCGGCGGGCTTTGAATACGTCGCCATTCACGATGGCGCTCGTCCGCTCATCACGACCGAGGCCATCGATCATGCGATCGACGTGCTTGTGGGCGACCGCTCGCTCGACGGTGTCGTGTGCGGTCAACCCGCGATCGACACACTCAAGATCGTCGACGGCGATAACATCGTCGAGACGCCGCCGCGTGAGCTTTATTGGGCTGCGCAGACGCCGCAGATCTTTAGCGTCGATGCTATGAAGCGCGCCCACGCTGCAGCCATTGCCGAGGGCTTTATCGGCACCGATGATTCGTCGCTGGTCGAGCGCATGGGTGGGCGCGTCCGCTGCGTCCAGAGCCCGCGCGATAACCTTAAGGTGACGGTGCCCGAGGACTTGCGTCCCGTAACCGCGATTCTGCTTGGCCGTATGGCCGAGGGAGAGGACCTTCCCCATGTTCAGTAACCTGCGCATTGGCCATGGCTACGACGTTCACCGTCTGGTGGAGGGGCGTCGATGTATCATCGGCGGTGTCGACATTCCCTACGAGCGCGGCCTGCTGGGCCACTCGGATGCCGATGTGCTCGCGCACGCCTTGGCCGACGCCATTCTGGGCGCCTGCCGTGGGGGAGACATTGGCAAGCTATTCCCCGATACCGACCCCGCCTATGAGGGTGCCGATTCGATGGTGCTGCTCGCTCGCGTGATGGACTACGCGCGCGAGCTGGGCTTCGAGTTTGTCGATGCCGATTGCACCATTGCCTGCCAGCAGCCTAAGATCACCCCGCACCGCGATGCCATGCGTGCCAACCTTGCCCATGCCCTGGGCGTTGACGTCGAAAACGTGGGCGTCGCCGCCACTACGACCGAAAAGCTCGGTTGGGAAGGCCAGGGCGAGGGAATCGGCGCCTGGGCCGTCTGCCTGCTACAGAAAACCGTTAAGGAGTAACGAATGCGTATCTACAACAGCGCTACCCATAAAAAGGAAGAGTTCCAGCCCATCGAGTCCGGCAAGGTCCGCATGTACGTGTGCGGCCCCACGGTCTACGACAACATCCACATCGGCAATGCCCGCACGTTCATCAGCTTTGACGTGATTCGTCGCTGGCTCATCGCGAGCGGCTACGAGGTCACGTTCGCCCAGAACCTCACCGATGTCGATGACAAGATCATCAAGCGCGCCAACGAGCAGGGCCGCACTGCCGCCGAGGTCGCGACGGAGTTCTCGGACAAGTTCATCGGCGTCATGCGCGCCGCCAACGTGCTCGATCCCGATGTGCGCCCCCGCGCCACCAAGGAGATCGGCCCCATGATCGCCATGATCAAGACGCTTATCGAGCAGGGCCACGCTTACGCAGCCGATAACGGCGATGTGTACTTTGCCGTGCGCAGCGATCCCAACTATGGTCAGGTCTCGGGCCGCAACATCGACGACCTTATGGTTGGCGCGCGCATCGAGGAGAACGAGGACAAGAACGACCCGCTCGACTTTGCCCTGTGGAAGGCCGCCAAGCCCGGCGAGCCCAGCTGGCCGAGCCCCTGGGGCGAGGGCCGTCCCGGTTGGCACACCGAGTGCGCCGCCATGGTGCATCGCTACCTGGGTACTCCGATCGACATCCACGGCGGCGGCTCCGATCTTGCCTTCCCGCATCACGAGAACGAGTGCGCTCAGGCCACCTGCGCCTGGCACCAGGGCTTCTCCAACACCTGGATGCACACGGGCATGCTGCTGGTCGACGGCGAGAAGATGTCCAAGTCGCTTGGTAACTTCTTTACGCTGGCCGAGGTCCTCGAGCAGCACTCCGCTGCCGCCCTGCGTTTGCTGATGCTGCAGACGAGCTATCGCTCACCGCTCGACTTTTCTTGGGAGCGCCTGGAGGGTGCCGAGAACTCGCTCACGCGTATCGCCGGTACGGTCGAGAACCTGCGCTGGGCTGCGAACCACGCGACGGCCGATGCCGATGAGGCAGCATCCGAGGCGTTTGCCGCCAAGGCCGCCGAGACCCGCGCCACCTTTAAGGAGTGCATGGACGACGACTTTAACACCGCTGGTGCCATGGGTGCCGTCTTTGGCTTTGTGACCGAGTGCAACCAGTACCTGGAGCAGGCCGGTGACGCTGCCGACAAGGCCGCAGTCCTGGCTGCCGCCGATACGCTGGCCGAGCTGCTCGATACGTTTGGCGTCGAGCTTCCCGAGCCCAAGGTGGAGCTGCCGCTGGGTCTGCTGGGTGTTGCCGCCGGTTTGGTTGCCTATACGGGCGACGACGTGGACGAGGCTGCTGCCAAGATTCTCGAGGCCCGCGCCGAGGCCCGTGCCGCCAAGAACTGGGATCTGGCCGACGCCATCCGCGACCAGCTCAAGGACCTGGGCCTGACGATTGAAGATACCGCCGCCGGCACTCGTATCAAATCTCTCTAATCCCCGCGGGTTTCCCAAGCACCCGACCTTGCCGTTCAAACCGTCGCTCGCGTACTCAAGTACGCGTCGCTCCTCTTTCACGGCAATCTCGGGCACTTGGAAAACCCGTACCGACCGCCCGAATTAATATTCATGGGCGGTCGTTTATTTTGTTTCGTTTGATAGTTGTATTTAGGAGGTCACTTTATGGCCGACAATCGCAAGCGTGCGCCTCGTGGCGACAAGCAGGCTGCTTCTGGCTCGCGTCCGATTCGCCGCAATGACCGCGCTGCCGCTCCCAAGGGCCAGCGTGATCGCACTCAGGCCGCACGTCCGCAGCGCGATCGCAACCGCGACGCTGTCCAGGCTCCCAAGGGCGAGTTTATCGAAGGTCGTCGTGCTGCCGCCGAGGCGCTGCGCACTGGTTTTCCCATCAAGTGCGCGCTCATTGCCGAGGGCGGGGAGCGCGATGCCGCTTTGTCGCGCCTGGTCGACGACCTCAACGCCGCGGGTGTCCGCATTAAGTATGTGCCGCGCGCGCAGCTCGACGCGCTGTCGAGCCATGGCGCCCACCAGGGCATCGCGCTCGAGGTTGGCAACTTTCCCTATGCCGATGTCGCCGATATTCTTGACCGCGCAGGCGAGGGCCCGGCACTTGTCGTGGTGCTCGACCACGTGACTGACGACGGCAACTTTGGCGCCATCGTGCGCTCCGCCGAGGTTGTGGGCGCGGCCGGCGTCATCATCGCCAACAAGCGTGCCGCCGGCGTGACCGTGGGCAGCTACAAGACTTCAGCCGGCGCCGTCATGCATCTGCCTATCGCGCAGGTGCCCAACATCGCCCGTGCGCTCGATGACCTCAAGGCCGCTGGCTTTTGGGTGGGCGGTGCCTCTGAGCACGCCGAAGGCAGTTGCTGGGATGCTCCCTTCGAGGGTCGCGTGGCGCTCGTCATGGGCTCCGAGGGCGACGGCATCTCGCGTCTAGTGCTCGAGAAATGTGACTTTTTGACCAAGCTTCCCCAGCGCGGCATGACCGAGAGCCTCAATGTTGCCCAGGCGACTACGGCCCTCTGCTTTGAGTGGCTGCGCCGCAACGCCGGCGAGCTCATGGGGGAGGAGTAGCGCATGTCCAAGAAGAACCGTGCCAAGTCCAAGGCCAAGCGCTTTGGCGAGGGCTCGGCCAAGCCGATTGTTTCGGCCGCGACCTACGGCGTGGGCGGCAATGCGTTTGCGCAGGCTATCGCCGACCCAGTCTCGACGGTGCACTCCAACAAGCCCGAGCTGCTGGTGGTCGACGGTTACAACGTGATCCACTGCACGCCGCGCTACGAAAAGCTCGTGTACGACCATTCCGACGATCCGTATTCCAGCGACGTCCACGATATGGCGCGCACCGCCCTCATCAACGACGTTGCTGCCTTTGCCCAGGGCCGTTACGAGGCCGTGATCGTGTTTGACGGCGCGGGCAATATCTCCAGTGAACGTCCCAACCTGCCGGCCCGCGGCGTGCGCATCGAGTTCTCGCCGACGGGTGTTTCAGCCGATACCGTGGTGCAAAAGCTCTGCATCGAGGCGCGCGAGGAAGGCCGCGCATGCTCTGTGGTATCGAGCGACGGCACGATCCAGGCCGTCGTCATGGGCAAGGGTGTCACGCGCATCTCGAGCCGTATGCTGGTGGACGAGATCAAACAGATCGATAACGACATTCACGAGGCAGAGGAAGCTCCGCAGATCAAGATGACTCTGGGCAGTCGCCTGAGCCCCGATGCCCTGGCCAAGCTCAAGGCCCTGCGCGGGAGGTAGGGAAGTTGGCGGGGCAATGCTGCCTCGCTAACTCCATTCAGCGATGTCGATCATTCTTTCGAGGCGCCACGTTAGCGCCTTTTTTAGATATGGCAGCCTTGCCGTGAGCGCGTCGTTTCTGGAAAGAATCTCGATTGCCTCGTCAACGAAGCCTTCGAGTTTGTCGCCGTCAAACCAGCCCATGTCCTCGACGAGCAACATTTGTTTGGCGGGGCTTGAATGAAATTGTGCGCTGGTAAAACTGTGCTCTCCCGCCCTAAGCTCCTCTAGTGATATGTTGCACCAGAGCGATGAGCCCGAATCGAAGATGGGGGCAGGTCTGCAAGCTTGCGTGTTTACGTTTCGCACGAGGCCGAAGTTGCGCCAATGACGATCGTAGTTGGCAATGATGTCGTCACATACGATCATGCGGTCAAGGGCGTCTTTTATATCCGTCGCTCCAAGCTCCTCGCAGTTTGCTACATACCGTTCGTAATCGGTTAGTCGCTTGTCTGCATTTGCATGCTGGTTTACATAGAACGCAGGGACATACTCTTCTTCATCAGTTAAGAAGACATCGCATATGCTCAGGGCGGAAGTGCCCGTGCCCTCGAGCGAGTAAGGCACATAATCGCAAGCGTTTAGGATGCGACGGTGAAGTGCAGTCGCCACCAGCTCGTTATAAGGTTCCTGGTTTAGATGTGCACCTGCCTTGTGGAGGATTCGACGGTCATCCTCGCATGTCCAGTACTTTTGAAGATTGCCGTCCGAGGTGTTATCGGGCTTTGCGGCAGCTGCCTTGCCCTCTGGGGCGAAGGGCGCGATGCTGAGAGAGACGTCGTCAAAAGCATTATTGAAGAAATTGATATCTTCCCACGCGAGACCGGAGTCTTGGGGCCTGATCCAATACTGGTCGGATAAGGAGAGACCAAGATTTCGCTGTACGAGTTCATCGGGAACATCGACTGCGGCTTCTGCAAGCAGGGAGGCTAGCCCAATGCGTGCGAGCGGGATACCGCGGCCGCGCCACCAGATGCGGAAGGAGTCGAGCGATATGGGGCTATTAGGGCCAAATACTCCAATAGGGGCGTGGGCGTAATCGACGTCGGCGCCGATGTGGGTGAAGTCTTTTCGCGATGTGCTGTAGACCAGTTGGGCTACTTCGTGCGTGCGGTTCATGAGGGTAAATGCGACTTCGCTTTTCCCATGCCCACGACGAGGCCGTCCCCCTCTTTTGGTTGCGGAGCGGAGTCGCGCGTCTACGCTGTCTTTGTCGATGAGCCACACGCCAGAAGCCTTGCGGGCGGTCAGCGCGCCGTTCTTAATGAGCTCCTGCACCCTGCGCGGAGTGATGCCGAGCAGCTCGGCGGCTTCTTTGGTAGTAAGCATCGCGAAACCCTTCGCCAGAACGAATAGTTTTATATATAGCAATTGTAATTAAAACTATTCGTTCTGGCGAATGGTTTTAAGATGTGGTCGGTCGAAGGGTCTGTTGCGCCTCGTCCGCAATTCCTTTATTCTTAATTGGCTTCGCGCGAAAGCGCCAAGTGTGCCAGTGTGGCGCAACGGTAGCGCAACTGATTTGTAATCAGTGGGTTGCAGGTTCGATTCCTGTCACTGGCTCCATGAGAGTTTCGGGCTCTGTCTCCAATTGGGACAGGGCCCGTTTCTATTTAGGTGGCGCGCCATCAGGTTAGCGCCCATCCCGTTTTTGGTTTGTCTCGTCCTCCAGTTTGTCTAAATCTGTAACACCAAGACCGATATTTGGCATCTAACTGTTACAGATTGAGATGAAACTTAGGGTGTTTTAGGAATATCTTGATCTGTAACATGTAGAAGCGGAATAGGCCTCTTGCTGTTACAGATCGAGACAAGGGCGGGTGTGGACCTGGATGTTCTGCTCGAGCGTGGATTTCTGGACACGCGAGCGAAGAAAATCTTCCGACCGGAGAACGAGCGTGGATAATTAACTTGGATAGGGAGCTAAGGTAAACACCGATTGTCTATCGAAGGCTTTAGAAACAACGACCCCGATTTCATTGTGGAATCGGGGTCGTTTGTGCCTGAGGAATCCGAATGGATTAATCGAGCTCCTAAGGGACTTCTTGGGTTCTTGCTAATGGTCTGCCGAGGATGTCCCCAATGCAAGCAGCGGGCATCTACTCAATATAGTTGGGATTCTTCTTGATGATCACGCGTGCAGCGATGAACGAGACGACGATGGCGATGACGGCGACAACGCATGCCAGTACGAAGTTGCCCATGGATCCATCGGGAGCGATAAAGATCAGCGCAGAAAGAAGACCGGGGCATGCTCCCGCAACATACTCCTTCAGGACGAAGATACCTGCAGGGAGTCCCGCGCAGAGGGCGCCGATTGCCGTGCCGACAAGCAGGCGGGGACGCTCGATGAGGCAGCCGTAAAATGCGGGCTCAGTTACGCCACAGAGTGCGGTGACGGCAACCGTGGTGACCATACCTCTCTTCTCCTTGTTGCTTTTCATTGCAGTTGCCAAGGCGAGACTCGTGCCGCCAATGCAGAGGTTTGAGATGAAGCCAAAGATGATGGGCGCCCAGCCGAGCTGCGCCAAGCTCGTAACTTCGATCGCGATGTAGGCCTTATCAAGACCGAGCATGACAAAATAGGGGTTAAGGGCTGCAAGGACTGGAGTAGCGATAAATGCCACGTTATCCATGAGCCACGTGGCGGCATCACTCAGCGCGTAGCCCATCATGCTGCCGGCGGGGCCGAGGATAATCAGCTCAACAGGCACGACGATGAACATGGTGAGCAGCGGCTTCAAGAACAGTTTGGTAATGTCGGGGATGATTTTCTGAAGACCGCGATCAACAAAGTACATGAACACAACGCCCAGTACGATTGGCACCACCGTGCTCGAGTAGTCATTCGTCGGGATGGGGATGCCAAGAAAGTCGAGACCCTCAGCACCGCTAATAGACGAGCTAATCATGATTGCGCCCAGCAGTGCGCCCATGATAGGCTGCATCTTCATGACGGCGGCGAGCTGATAGCCGAGGTAAACGGGCAGGAAGCTAAATGAGGCGCTGAAGATCGCCAGCAGAACCTGGGCGGTTCCGCTATCGGTGTTCAATCCACAATAATTGACCAGGAGATTCTTGATCGAAAGAATGAGTCCGCCAACGATGAGCGCCGGGACGATGGGCATGAATACCTGTGCAGAGACGTTCCCGAATTTCTCAATCAAGCCCATGGCGGTGTTACCGCTTTTAATGCCTTCTGCAAGGTCTTTGGCGGTTTGGGCATCGTCGGCAACCGTGCCACCGCCGACTTCGATTCCCGCGAAGTCGAGGAAGTCGTTGTAAGCCTCGGTGACGTTGGGGCCGATGATCACCTGAAGCTGGCCACCGCTGACTACTGCCCCGAGCGCCTGGTCGGCCGATTTGGCGAGCTGGAGATCGATGATCGAGGTGTCTCGTGCGTCGATGCGAAGGCGCGTCGCACAATGAGTTACCGATGTAATGTTCTCTTTGCCGCCAACAGCCTTTAGGACTGTTTCGGACATTGCCTGATACTTCATCTCTTTCTCCTAACCTTCCTGCTCCTGATACTTCGAGATAAGGTCTCGGTACCAATACCAGCTCTTTTTGGGGGTGCGCTCCAGATTGTTCTCGAAGTCGATATGGACAAGTCCGTATCGTTTTTCGTAGCCGTTGATCCAGCTATACAGATCCATCGTCGACCAGAGGTAGTAGCCCTCAACGCGCGCGCCGTCGCGCTTAGCCCTCATCATGTGCTCGATGAACTGGCCCAGAAGCTCGATGCGGTCATCATCGTGGATCATTCCGTCTGCGTCTGGTTGCTCATAGGCGCCATGTCCGTTTTCCGTAATAAAGATGCGGGGTGCGTCATAGCGCTCGTGGACATCCATGATGGTTGAATACATGCAACTTGGGAGTATTTCGCGGCCCCATTTATTGCGGGGAACATTGCTGTCGCGGGCGCTTTCAAACAAGGGCGCAATGCATTTTCCTTCGACCTTTTTGCTCGAACCGCCCTTATTGTTCGCCGAAACGGCAAGCTCTCCACCGTGCCAGTCGGTTACATACTCTCGGCAATACACGTTGAGTCCAATAAAATCGACTTTACCGTCTCTGAATTCTTCTACGTCATTTGGGGATCGATAGAGCGAGACGCCAAGTTTTTCAAGGATTTCGTCCATTTCTGGCGGCAGTTGACCCTGAAGTGCTGGTGCCAGAATCATGCGATTGGCGAAAAAGTCTGCGTATCGAAATACGTCATCGGGGTGCTCGGTTGCCGGGTCGAGTTCGACAACGCCGCCATCGTGGACGGCGCCGATGATGCCGTCGTAGCCCATTTGACGATATGCTCGGACTGCGAGTGCGCTTGCGCGCATCAGGTTGTACTGAAACTGCATGTACGACTGAACGTCGAGCGATCGATTGGGGGGATAGTTGCCCAACATGTTTACGCAGTAGCTGTAGAAATGCGGCTCGTTAACGGTAGCCCAGATTTTGACGCGGTCTCCAAAGCGCTCAAAGCAAATCTTGGCGTATTTGCAGAACCACTCTGCCATATCGTTGTTCAGCCATCCGCCTTTGCAAGCAAGCGTGAATGGCAGATCGTAATGGAACAGCGTAACGTTGGGCTCTATGCCATTTTCGAGGCAGCAATCAATGACCCGATTATAAAAATCGATACCCTTTTCATTCACTTCGCCGATACCCGTGGGGATGATTCGACTCCATGAAAGAGAGAAGCGATAGGTGTTTTGTCCGCCTTCTTTCATCATGCGGATATCTTCTTCATAGCGATGGTAGAAGTCGCAAGATACATCACCGTCAACATGGTTGATGTTCTTATTGCTTGTGTGGTTAAAGAAATCCCACTCGCCAAGGCCTTTGCCGTCTTCGTTCCAGGCACCCTCGCACTGATAAGACGCCGTGGCGGAACCCCAGAGAAACGGGATGTTGTTCACGTTGCCCATGAATCCCCTTTCCATCATTCAACACGGTGGATACGTGTGGCGGAATTACGATTAAGATGACGTCAACTGATTTGAATCATAGGAGAACGACCAAAGCTGTTTGATTCAATAAATGAACTATGATTTCGAGGAGAGCGGAAAGAGGGATCACGTGAATATCAATGACTTCGATGTGCTCAATCGCATTAGCTCCATCATCAACAGCGAGTTTGGGTCAAACGATGCCGCCATCGCTCGATATCTCATCGCTCACATTAGGCGTTCGAGCGAAATCAATGTTGCCGCAATAACCCGCGATGCATTCGTGACCCGTTCCGCTGTTCGTCGTTTCTGCAATCGATTGGGCTACCAGTCTCTTAGCGATTTGAAAGAATCATTTACTCAGTCAGTCTTTCCAAGCGACTTAAGCCATCGAGAGGAGGAATTTGGCTACGAGGAATACAGGGCAGAGCTCGACGTTCGCATGATCGAGATGTTCGCTGAGGTTGAAAGCGGCGTGTCCGATATCGCTATTAAGCATCTTGTCGACGAAATTGATGGCCATAAAAACGTTGAAATCTGGTGCACCAATAATGTGAGCGCCAATCTCGTACGATTTCAGCAGGAAATGTTTTATGCGGGCAAGATAGTTCGCATAGTTGCTGGGGCTAACGTCGCGGAATTGAAAAACATGGGAGACGCTTCGCAGTCATTGATAATTCTCGTATCGGTCTCCGGGCTATTTGCGTCACAGGCGCGTGAGTATCTTGATTGCCGTTCGGGCAGGAAGATTCTAATTACTGCGTTTAGCAACGATGACAAATCGAGGTCTTTTGACCGTGTATATCGTCTTGGTAATGCGGGAAACGGAATTGACCGACTCGGCGTTTATTCGAAATACGCCATGACTTATTTTTTCGACTTGCTATCGTCGTGTTACTTGAGTCGCTACCCCTGCACCAAGGGGGAGCCGCTCTATGGGTCTACTTTGGCCTGGCCCGAGTAGTTGCGGCTTTACAGTTCTCTCGCCTGGAGAATGAACGTGGATAATCTGCCACTTTGGCCTTAGAGCCGCGCTAAAAGTGGGAGATAATCCACGCTCGATCGTGGCGTGGAAGCCCGATCTCGACCTATATATAGGTGCAAATAAGCCGGTATCGAAGTTCGATACTGAAGGTGTACTCCACTACACCAAAGTGTTACCTCGGGAAACGTCACCTCAGTATCCAAAACCACCGTCCTTCATATCCAAACTCAACAAAACCGCAGGTCACAGCTATATAGATACGCCCGGCACCGTGTATCTAGAGGTTTTCGTTGACAGCCCCCAAGGTTGCATCGTATTATCTTTTTCGTTCGCGGGGGCGGCGGTCCAAAAGACCAAAGGACCTGCGGATACTTGAACGATTGGGAGTTTGCCCGAGTGGTTAATGGGGACGGGCTGTAAACCCGTTGGCTCTGCCTACATAGGTTCGAATCCTATAGCTCCCACCCGTCAAGTGCCTGTATAGCTCAGTCGGTAGAGCACTTCGTTGGTAACGAAGAGGTCACCAGTTCAAGTCTGGTTGCAGGCTCCATCCGGCGGTGTAGCTCAGTTGGTTAGAGCACACGGTTCATACCCGTGGCGTCACTGGTTCGAATCCAGTCACCGCTACCATAGGTAACACGGTGGCTTCTCAATAGTATGTTGAGAGGCCACTATGGTATAAAGGCAAAGTCCCGTCCGGGGACGACCTGTTTAGAGGAGGGCTTTATGGCCAAAGAGAAGTTTGAGCGCACTAAGCCGCATGTTAACATCGGCACCATTGGTCACGTCGACCACGGCAAGACCACGCTGACCGCTGCCATCACCAAGGTTCTCTCCGAGACCGAGGGCTGCAAGGCTGACTTCACTGCGTTCGAGAACATCGACAAGGCTCCCGAGGAGCGCGAGCGCGGCATCACGATCTCCGTCTCCCACGTTGAGTACGAGACCGCTGCCCGTCACTACGCTCACGTTGACTGCCCGGGCCACGCTGACTACGTCAAGAACATGATCTCCGGTGCTGCTCAGATGGACGGCGCTATCCTGGTCATCGCCGCTACCGACGGCCCCATGGCTCAGACCCGCGAGCACATCCTGCTCGCCCGTCAGGTCGGCGTTCCCTACATCGTCGTCTTCCTGAACAAGTGCGACATGGTCGACGATGACGAGCTCATCGACCTCGTCGAGATGGAGACCCGTGAGCTCCTCTCCGAGTACGATTTCCCCGGCGACGACATCCCCGTCATCCGTGGCTCCGCTCTGGGCGCTCTCGAGGGCGACGCCAAGTGGATGGACGCCATTCGCGAGCTCATGAAGGCCGTCGACGAGTACATCCCGACGCCTGCTCGTAACAACGACCTCCCGTTCCTGATGGCCGTTGAGGACGTTATGACCATCTCCGGCCGTGGTACCGTTGCTACTGGCCGTGTCGAGCGCGGTGAGCTCAAGCTCAACGAGCCCGTCGAGATCGTCGGCATCAAGGATACCCAGAACACCGTCGTTACCGGTATCGAGATGTTCCGTAAGTCCATGGACTTCTGCGAGGCTGGCGACAACGTCGGTCTGCTGCTCCGCGGCATCAAGCGTGAGGACATCGAGCGCGGCCAGGTTCTCTGCAAGCCCGGTTCGGTTACCCCGCACACCAAGTTCACCGGCGAGATCTACGTTCTGACCAAGGAGGAGGGCGGCCGTCACACCCCGTTCTTCGATGGTTATCGTCCTCAGTTCTACTTCCGTACCACCGACGTTACCGGTACGGTCAAGCTCCCCGAGGGCACCGAGATGGCTATGCCTGGTGACCACATCACCATCGAGGGCGACCTCATCCACCCGATCGCCATGGAGGAGGGCCTGCGCTTCGCTATCCGCGAGGGTGGCCACACCGTCGGTTCGGGCATCGTCTCAACGATCATTGAGTAAATTAGCTCTTTGATATAGCTGACTTAGAGAACCCGGCACTTATAGGGGTGCCGGGTTCTTTTCTGCAATGGATATTGAGCCGTTGCTGGTGTCGAGAGGATCGATAATGGTCCTGGATGCACCGTCGATTAGATCTCGATGGCTTCATTGATGTGTTCCAAATATGAATGGATCCACCGAGAACCAATTGACTCGAGGTTTTCATTGACAGCACTTACGTGGAGCTGATAAAGTAACAACTCGTGCCCGTACGGGGCGGAAATGAAAGGTTCAGGATACATGCGTACTCTAGTTACTCTTGCGTGCACTGAGTGCAAGCGCCGCAACTATACGACCACCAAGAACAAGTCGACCATGCCTGATCGTATGGAGATCAAGAAGTATTGCCCCTGGTGCCGTCACCACACGCTGCACAAAGAGACTCGCTAGTCTCTAGTCACATACGCCAGTAGTTCAATTGGTAGAGCATCGGTCTCCAAAACCGAGTGTTGAGGGTTCGAGTCCTTCCTGGCGTGCCAGTCATTATTCCGTAAGCTCCCACTTGGGGGCTTACGGTTTACTCATGTATAAGCGCATTGCGCGGAGGTAACCCAAATGGCCAACAAGAAGAACAAGAAGAAGGCTCAGCAGCCGGCACCTGCCAACAGCGCTGCCGCCAACTCCAAGGTTGAGGCCAAGAAGGCCGTTGCCAAGAAGAACGAGAAGGCTGCGAAGTCCAAGAAGAACGAGAAGCCTGGTTTCTTCGCCCGCACCAAGAAGTATTTCGCTTCGGTCAAGTCCGAGATGAAGCGTGTCACGTGGCCCGATAAGAAGGAGCTCGTGAACTACTCGGTTGTCGTTTGCGCTTCTCTGATCGTCGTCGGCGTCGTCATCGCTCTGCTCGATGCTGGCTTTGGCGAGGCTCTTGCTCTGTTCTCTGGATTGAGGGGCTAAACCATGTCTAAGCGTTGGTACGTCGTTCACACTTACTCTGGATACGAGAACCGCGTTAAGTCCGATCTCGAGCATCGCATCGAGACTATGGGCATGCAGGACCGTATCTTTGATATCGAGATTCCTATGGAGCGCGTCACCGAGATTAAAGAGGGTGGCAAGCGTGAGACCAAGGATTCCAAGATCTTCCCGGGTTATGTCCTGGTCCGCATGGAGATGGATGACGATGCTTGGACGTGTGTTCGTAACACGCCTGGCGTCACCGGTTTCCTAGGCGGCAACGGCAAGCCCGCTCCGCTTTCCCGCGACGAGTACAACAAGATGACTCGTCGTCCCGGTAAGGGCGATTCGCCCAAGCGCACCTCGGTTGATATTGAGGTCGGTACGTCCGTCCGCGTCACCGATGGCCCGCTTACCGACTTTGATGGCAAGGTCTCCGAGGTTAACACCGAGGCTGGCAAGCTCAAGGTCACGCTGATGATCTTTGGCCGCGAGACGCCGGTCGAGCTCGACTTTAACCAGGTCGCTGTCATCGCTTAAGTTTTCGTCCGTTCGCGCGAGCGTGCTTCTTCTGTGACTGCTCATCTCAGGAGTGCTTCTAACACGTGCGTGCTTACGATATAGCAAGTACTTCACACTCGTGATTCGAAAGGAATGACCATGGCTGAGAAGAAGGTTGCCAACGTCATTAAGCTCCAGATTCCTGCTGGTGCTGCTAACCCCGCTCCTCCCGTCGGCCCCGCCCTGGGCGCTGCTGGCGTGAACATCATGCAGTTCTGCCAGGCCTTTAACGCCGAGACGCAGGACAAGAAGGGCGACATCATCCCCGTTGAGATCTCTGTCTACGAGGACAAGTCCTTCTCCTTCATCACCAAGACCCCGCCGGCGGCTCACCTCATCAAGAAGGAGCTGAACCTCAAGTCTGGTTCCGCTAAGCCGCAGGCCGACAAGGTTGGTCAGCTCTCCCAGGAGCAGCTCACCAAGATCGCCGAGATCAAGATGCCGGACCTCAATGCCAACGACATTGACGCCGCCAAGAAGATCATCGCCGGTACCGCCCGCTCCATGGGCGTCACCATCGCTGAGTAGCGATTTCTTTAGGTAATGACGGGTGCCCCGACCGGGGCGCCCGTTATATGTGTGCAATAGGGCACACGATACGATGTGGGAGGGCTCACGCCCGTTTAACCACAGGAGGTAATGCACATGGCTAAGCATGGTAAGAGCTATAACGCCGCTGCCGAGAAGATCGACCGCGCCACGCTCTACACCCCCCTTCAGGCTGCCAAGCTCATCAAGGAGCTCGACACCGCCAAGTTCGACGAGACCGTCGAGGCCCACTTCCGTCTGGGCATCGATACTCGTAAGGCTGACCAGAACATCCGTGGTTCCATCTCCCTGCCCCACGGCACCGGCAAGACCGTTCGTGTTGCCGTCTTCGCCGAGGGCGAGAAGGCCCGCGAGGCTGAGGCTGCCGGCGCCGACATCATTGGTTCCGACGAGCTCGTCGCCCAGATTCAGAAGGGCGAGATCAACTTCGACGCCGCTATCGCTACGCCGAACATGATGGCCAAGGTTGGCCGCATCGGTAAGATCCTTGGTCCCCGTGGCCTCATGCCGAACCCCAAGCTCGGCACTGTGACCATGGACGTCGCCAAGATGGTCTCCGAGCTCAAGGCTGGCCGCGTTGAGTACCGCGCCGACCGCTACGGCATCTGCCACGTGCCCCTGGGCAAGAAGTCCTTCTCTGAGCAGCAGCTCGTCGAGAACTACGCTGCCCTGTACACCGAGATCCTGCGCGTCAAGCCCTCTTCTGCTAAGGGCAAGTACGTCAAGTCCATCTCCGTGTCTTCCACCATGGGCCCTGGCGTCAAGGTCGATCCCGCTGTCCAGCGTGACTTCCTGGCTGAGTAACTGCTAGTTACTGCCTGAGTACAGCAAGCATTGCTAAAGAAACCCGGTTCTGCCTTTTGCAGGACCGGGTTTCTTGCTATCGCGTCAAAAGCACCACAAAGGGGACAGTGTCCTCTTTGTGGTGGTTACCAGGGTGTTCTGGCCGTTGAGGACTCGATGGCTTCGTGGCGTTTGAGCTCGCGGCGCATGGTTTGTGAGTTGAGCCAGGCTGCTTGCCAGCCGCGGATGGGGTAGTGCGTCTGGTCGAGCTCAAACTGCGTATAGCCGCAGGCGTTGATGATCGTCGTTCCACACACATGCTGACGCTCGCGCTGAAAATCGCAACCGTAGCTTTGGTGCACATGTCCGTGCACCATGTAGTCGGGATTCCAGGATTCGAGTGCTGTGTTAAAGCATTCGAATCCTCGATGCGGCAGATCGTCCAGATCACCCATACCGGCGGCGGGTGCATGGGTAAGCAGAATGTCGCACCCGCCGACCATCCTAACCTTACGCGACAGCTTACGCATGCGCTTGGACATCTCGCGTTCGGTGTACATGTTGGCGCCGTCGCGATAACGCATGGACCCGCCAAGGCCCGCAATGCGAATCCCTCGGTACGTGTACACGCTGTCTTCCACGCAGATACATCCGCCCGGTGCATGACGTGCGTAGCGGTCATCGTGATTGCCGCGCACGTAGATGAGCGGTTTGTTGATGACCGTAACCAAAAACTCAAGATAGTCCGGGTCCAGATCGCCGGCGGACAAAATCAGGTCGACTCCCTCAAAGCGTTCCTTGCGAAAGCACTCCCAAAGGCATCGTTCTTCGGTATCGGCTATTGCAAGGATTTTCATAGGGCAGGGACTTTCGGCTCATCGTCGAGCTGCGGAATGGTGCCTACCACGTTGTCCGCCAGCCAATTCATCTCGACAATCTGCGTGCTTGGCAGCGGAGGGAAGCCTTCGATCTGTACCACGCCGTTCTGGCTGTGGAGCTCGCCGCCAAAGGGGTTGATGGATCCCTCAACAATGCCGTTGCGGAGCAACTGCACGAGTTTGCGCGTCTGGTAGGGAAGGCCCGGAGCGTAACGGATGTCGATAACGCCGGAGCTCATGCCGTACCAGTAGTTGACGGCGCGCACTTGGTTGTCGTCGCTGGTCTCGTCCCACGTTCCGTGCAGAAGGCTGCGAACGATGAGCTCGTAGTAACGGCCCCAGTTCCATACGGGCATGGCGATGCCGGTGACTTTGCCGTCGACCAAGCGGTGAAGCCCGTAGGCCGTTGGGTCTGCGAGCGACTTTGACATGTCAGCGCCGGTCATAACGCTCACGCCTTCGCGGCACATGGCTTCGGCAAGACCACCGGCGGACACATCGCCCCAGGTCAGGATAATTTGCGCGCGCGGGTCGAGCAGCGAGGCGCCAATCGCAAAGGCGTTGATCTCGCTGAGTGCGCCCGAGGCGAAGACCGACGCGTGGTAACCGATGCGGTGGTTGTCCGCCATGCTGGCCGCGAGGGCGCCCAGCAGAAACTTGGCCTCGTACATCTTGCCAAAGTACGAACGGACGCTTTGATGGGGAAGGCCGATAGAGCAGTTAAGGAACCGAACCTGGGGATATTCAACCGCCGCCCTGAGCGTGTATTCCATCAGGCGGTGCGAGGTTGAGAAGATGACGTTATCTCCATGTTTGACAGCCGTTTCCACAGCGGCGTAGAACACGTCCGGATCGTGGCAGTCCTCGAACGCCTCGGTGCGCACGATGCCGCCAAAGTGCTCATCGAGATACTGACGCCCTTGGTCGTGCAGGCTGTCCCAGCTCGACGTCGCACAGGGGAACTCATGGATAAAGGCGATGCGCAGGGGGTTGGCCGTCGAGTAGACGGTCTTGCCCATAAAGAAGTTGAGCACGCCGGAGGTGGACTTGGCGGGCGTCTCCTCCTCGTCGACGCTCGGTGCTTCGACAAGATCGACCTTGTCCTCGTCATTTTTGCCGGCAATGACCAGCTCGCGCCAGATCTTGCACAGGCGGTTTACGACGATATCCGTCGGCGTATCCAGCAGGCGGTCCTGGTTGTACACATTGAGGTAGACGAGCATGGCGTCGGCGGGCGTAATGTCTAGGTGGTCTCCGCCTGCGCGAAGGTAGGCGCGCTTAAAGAGCAGGAAGGTGTGGCGCAGGTAGTCGACCTTTTTCTGCGGCCATTTTTCGATAAGGTTCTGACCGAGCATCTTGGCGAGCGTTTCGTAGCTTCCCTCACGCGAGAACTCGATCTCGTATAGGGGGCAGACGCGCCAAAACGCGCAGAACTCGCCGTACAGGCGGCTTTCGACGGAATCCCATTTGCCGGGGTAGAGACGGGTGACCTTGGCCGAAACCGTCGGGGCGTCTAGGAATTTGAGGACACTGACGCGTTTGTTGCCTTCTTGGACATAGAACCGATGCATGAACTCGATGACGATGACGGGGTCGCGATAGCCCTCGGTCACCTGGATGTCGTAGAGGTTGGACCACTTGCGGGCGAACTCGGTGTTAAACGGCAACAAGGGCATAAAGTTGCATGCAAAGGCGGACTGACGGCCCTTGGTGACCGTGCCGACGACCATTTCGAGCGGAATATCCCTTAGGCCGACATTCTCTCGCTGACCTAAGGGGAGCTGAGCAACCAAACTGTCGAGGTCCGTAAGGTATGGATGCTCGCTTTGGCTAATGGCACGTCGACGTCCTTGCTCGCCGCGCTTGCGTGCTTGACGATAGGCCTCTTCCATGATGTTGCTCCCTTAGTCGTTTAAACAACTATATAAACCATGGTACCACGAATGAAAACCACCACAAAGGTGCCTGTCCCTTTTTGGCGGGTTAGGCGATGATGGGGGCGATGGCGCGGATGCAGGCGTCGGCTGCCGTGAAAGTAGTGCTGTCGTCGCTGACGATAAAGATGATTTTGCCCTTAACGCCAAAGTCGCCGATCTCGCTAAAGAGCACGTACGGCTCCTTGTCAAAGCCAGAGATGGGCGAGACGGCCGTTTTGGTTGCGCTCGTGAGCTCGTCTGCCAGCGCGTCAAGGGAAGCCCACTTAGACGTGTCCTTTACGGCAACGGGCACGGCCACGCGCCCAAAGGGCATCAGATGCACGAGCGTGTTCTTGGAGATGTTGGAGTTGGGCACAATGATGGTCTGCCCGCAGGCGTCCTCGATGGTTGTGTGACGCCAGGTGATATCTTGGACCACGCCCGACACGCCGCCGACCTCGATATTGTCGCCGGGTTTGATAATGCCCATAAAGGTCACCTGCATACCGCCGATAAGGTTCGACAGCGTGTCCTGAAAGCCGAGCGAGATGGCGATGCCGCCGACGCCAAGAGCGGCGACGAGGGCGTTTGCATTAATGCCAAAACAGTTGTCGAGGATAAAGCTGCCGCCGATCATCCAGATGACGGCGCGTGTGATGTTGATGAAGATGCTCGATGCTGGGAGCGGGTTATCATCGCGGTTAAGCAGGTGGTGCAGGGTCTTGGACGCGATTTTGGCGGCAACGGCGGTGCCGATGGCCAAGATACCGGCCCAGATGATGTTGTGGACCCATCGTTGTGCAAAGAAATGAAGAATTGGCTCAAACAATTCCATGTAGGGAAACCTCCTCATGATTATCCAACCATGATACCCACCAAGAAGCCCGTCCGATCAAATTCGGACGGGCTTCTGTGCTCGATATAAGGTTTACGCGGCGGGGCTGCAAGGCCCGGCGGTGTAGCTTAGCGTCGACGCTTCCAGATAATGCCGAGAATGATGACGATGATGCCGCCGATAAGGCACGTGCCAACTACTGCCAGCGTGCGGTCTCCCGTTGCGGCGAGCTTGCCGGTCGTCTTCTTGGTGATGACCTTCGTGGTCGTCGTGTCCGTCTTAGGCGAGGGCTTAGGCGTCGGGGCCGGTGTGGGCGTGGGGTCCACGGCTGCGGAGCCGAAGCCGATGGTGCCGGCGAGCCCGGCCATCTTGCTCTCCCAGCCGTTCTGCCCAATCAGCGCCCTCAGCGCCGCCTCGCACGTGCCCCACTCGGTGTACTTGGTGGCGTGTGCAAAGGTGGGAAAGTCGGTCGTGTTGGTAATGATGTAGTTGTTGGTGGCGACGGTATAGGTCTTGGCGGGGTCGAGCGTACTGCCGTCCTTGGTGAGTGTGGCACTCACAATGCGCTTGCCTTCGGGCTGCGTCCAATCAATCGTCACGTTGATGCCGCCAAAGGAGAGAACGCTGCCAGAGTCATCGCGCCACTTGTACTTGTCTTGCGCCTCCTGCTCGGTATGGCCGGCTGCCACGTAGGCTTGCTGAAGCTCGTAGCTGTGATTACACTCGTCGCTGATTTGCAGCGAGTGCTCGAGTGCTGCGAGGAAGTCCGCGCCGGTCATGGTCCAGGTTTCCACGGTGTTGCCGTACGGCGAGATGGCGATGACGTTGCCGGCGGTCACGTTGCCCGCCGCGATGCCGCCGCGGATGCCGCCAGCGTTTTCGATAGCGAGGTCCGCGCCCGTCAGGGCAAGATAGGAGCCGCAAATCACGTGGCCGATGGTCTGGGCCTTGGTGGTGTCGCCCTCCTTGCTGGGGCGGAAATCGGTGGTGCGCACCATTTCCCAACCATGCGTGCCTGCGGCGTCCTCGCCGTAGAAATAGTTGGTGGCGGATGTGCCGAGCACCTTGTTCGATTCGTTTTCAAAGGCCTCGTCGAGCGGCTTGATCTTGTTGCGGACGTCTTCAAGGCGGCTTTGGTAGTCGGAGCCCTTGTCGGGGTCTGCCAAAAGGTCGTTGACGTTCTTGGCGGTGTAGAGCCTCTCGTCGCTGCCGTCTGCAGGGACCGTGACCGTGTCATCGTTGGTCGTCTCGGTGCCATTCGTGTCGTACCTGTACGGAATGGAAAGCAGCCCCACCTCGGCAAAGGCGCTGCCTGCCTCGACAACGTGGATCGTCTTGCCGTCGGCTCCCGTCACCTTTTCGTTAAGGTTGATGTGCTCGTGGCCTGCGATAAGGGCATCGACGCCGGCGAGTTGTGTGGCAAAGGTCTTGGCGTCGAGCGTGTGCGCGATACACACAACAACATCGCAGCCCTCCTTGCGCAGCTGCTCTGCCTCGGTATTGATGGCGTTCGCGGCACTCGAGAAGCTGGTGCCCGCGACCAGGTCCGCGCGCAGCGAGGAACCTAGCGACTCATCCATGGCTCCGATAACGCCGACCTTAATCTTGTAGTTAAACGTGGAACTGTCCTCGCCGTCCTTCCAAGTGCGGTTGAGCGTCTTCGTGATGCTCGAGCTCCATACGCCGCTCGTAGACTTCGCGTTCGCGCAGAGCATGGCGAAGGGCGTGCCGGTGGTGCTGTAGCCGGCCATGGTGCGGAGTTTGTCCGCGCCGTAGCTCCAGTCGTGGTTGCCTGGCGTGGTCGCGTCGTAGCCGTCGGCGTAGAAGGTGTCCATGAGCTCGGCGATGCTCTCACCCTCGCTCATGGTGGCGAAGGACTGTCCGTGGAAGGTGTCGCCCGCATCGAGCAAAAGATCGGGGGCGTTGCCCTGGGCGCTATAGAGAACTGCCAGCCCGTCGAAGCCGACGGTGCCGGTGCCCTTGCTTTCGTTGTAGCTGTACTTGTAGCTGCCGTGGATGTCGTTGGTGTGCATGACGGCCACGGAGCCGTCAATAGCGGCGGGCAGGTTCCCCGCGAAAGCGAGGCTTGGGATGCCTGCGAGCGAGCCGGCAAACAACGCGGCGGCTAACGCAAGGCGGGGGAGTCTTTTCATGGCAGTTTCCTTAGTCCTTAGCCAGAATGTCTGGTCGAATATCGGATTATCGACATAATATGCGAAAACCGCCGCAAGGGCGTCTGTCCCTTTGCGGCGGTTTTGACGTTTGCGCAGGTAAAACCTGCCAAAATAAACCTGTCCCTTTTTGGTAGGTTTAGCTCAGCAGCATGCGGTCGTTGGCGAGCTCGCCGCCCGAGACCTCCTCGAACTTCTGCAGCAGGTCGGCGACGGTGAGCGACTTCTTCTCATCGCCCGCCACGTCGTAGATTACGTGGCCCTCGTGCATCATGATCAAGCGATTGCCCAGACGGATGGCGTCATTCATGTTATGCGTGACCATGAGCGTGGTCAGGTGGTGCTCGTCGACGATCTCTTCGGTCAGATTGAGCACCTTAGAGGCCGTCTTGGGGTCGAGCGCCGCGGTGTGCTCGTCGAGCAGCAGCAGGCGCGGCTTGGTGAGCGTGGCCATGAGCAGGGTGAGTGCCTGGCGCTGACCGCCCGAAAGCAGGCCGACCTTGGCGTTGAGGCGCGTGTCCAGACCGAGGTCCAGGCGCTTGAGCAGCTCAACGTACTCGTCCTTCTCGGCCTTGGTGACGCCCCACGAAAGACCGCGACGCTGGCCACGGCGCTTGGCGAGGGCCAGGTTCTCGGCGATCTGCATGTCGGCTGCGGTGCCGCGCATGGGGTCCTGGAACACGCGGCCCAGGTACTTGGCACGCTGCGACTCGCTCAGGCGCGAGATATCGGTGCCGTCAAGCTCGATAACGCCCGAATCGAGCGGGTACACGCCGGCGATCATGTTGAGCAGTGTGGACTTGCCGGCGCCGTTGCCGCCGATCACGGTTACAAAGTCGCCGTCATTCAGGGTGAGGTCGACGCCGGTGAGCGCGCGCTTCTCGGTGACGGTGCCCTTGTTAAAGGTCTTCTTGACGTGCGAGAGCTTAAGCATCTGCCTCATCCCCCTTCGTGTAGGAGCTGCGGAGCTTATAGCGCTCCCAAACCACGGGTACGCACAGGGCCACGGCGACGATCACGGCGGAGAGCAACTTCATGTCGTTGGCGTCCATGCCCAATTGCAGCACGATGGCGCGGATAAGGAAGTAGACCACGGAGCCAAAGACGGCGGAGGCAAGACGGACGCTAAACTGCGTGAGGCCACCGGGCAGCAGGCGACCGAGCACCTCGCCGATGACGATGGCGGCAAGACCGATAACGATGGCGCCGGTGCCCATACCAATGTCGGCGTACTTCTGGCTCTGGCAGATGAGTGCACCCGAAAGGCCAATGAGGGCGTTGGAGAGCACGAGGGCGATCATTTTGGTGGTGTTGGTGTTAACGCCCAGGGCGCGGATCATGTACTCGTTGTTGCCGGTGGCACGCAGCGCCGAGCCGATCTCGGTGCCAAAGAACCAGTACAGGATGGCGACGATGGCCACGGCCAGCACAATGCCTAGGATAATGGCAACAGTGGACTGCGGCAGGCCCGTCATGTTGCTGACGGATGAGAAGATAGTGCCCTTGGCAAGGATGGGCGTGTTGGACTTGCCCATGATGCGCAGGTTGATGGACCACAGACTGATCTGCGTAAGGATTCCGGCGAGGATTGCGGGAATCTCAAAGACGGTGGTCAAGATGCCCGTGACGGCGCCCGCGATGGCACCGGCGCACATGCCGGCCAAAACGGCGAGCAGCGGGTCGACGTTGTTGTTGACGATGAGCACGGCGCAAACGCAGCCGCCGAGGGCAAAGCTGCCGTCGCAGGTCATATCAGGGATGTCGAGCAGGCGGAACGTGATAAACACGCCGAGCACCATAATGCCCCAGAGGACGCCCTGCGAAACGGCGCCCTGCAATGCAATGAGCATGCTTCATACCTCCTAGGATAGGGTGGACACGTGATTTTCCATAATAGCGGTAGCAATGCATAAAAGAGCCGCGGACAGATGTTTTGTTTTGTCCGAAACAAGCAGGGCGGACGCCGATCTTTGACGTCCGCCCCTGTGGCTCAGATATTGAATAACACGGCTGTAGCGCGAGCACGGGCTCTAGACGCATCGCCGTGCATGGTGTTACTCGTCCAGAGCGGAAAGGTCGATGCCCAGAGCCTCGGCCATCTCGTCGTTCTTGACGACGACCAGGTCCTTGCTCGAGAGGTGCTTGATCGCCATGTCCTCGGGCTTGGCCTCGCCCTTCAGGATCTTGACGGCCATCTCGCCTGCGGCGTAGCCCAGGTCCTCGTAGTTGATGGAGAGGGTGAACAGGCCGCCGGCCATGCACATGCCCTCCTCGCCAGTCACGAAGGGAAGCTTGTTCTCCTTGCAGATCTGACCGACCTGCGAGGCGCCCGCGGCGATGGTGTTGTCGGTGGGGGAGTACAGCGCGTCGACCTTGCCCACGGCAGACTCGACGACGGACTGGATCTCGTTGGAGCTCGAGACGGTGAAGTCTGTGTACTCGAGGCCCAGCTTGTCGAGCTCCTTCTTGGCGGCTTTGATCTGGACGTCGGAGTTGGACTCGGCGGTGCAGTAGAGCAGGCCGACCTTTTTAACGTCGGGCAGGACCTTCTGCATCATCTCGAGCTGCTCGGCGACCGGGGTGAGGTCGGAAGCGCCCGTGACGTTGGTGCCCGGCTTGTCGTTGTCCTGTACCAGGCCGGAGGCGGCGTAGTCGGTGATGGCACAGCCCACGATGGGGATATCGGCCGTGGCACCGGCGGCAGCCTGCGCGGCGGGCGTGGCGATGGCATAAATCAGGTTGACGTTGTCGCCCACAAACTTGTCGGCAATGGACTTACACGTGGACTGGTCGTTCTGGGCGTTCTTCTGGTCGATCTTGACCTTAAGGCCGCTCTCCTTGATGGCCTTGACAAAGCCGTCGTTGGCGGCATCGAGTGCGGAGTGCTCGGTGAGCTGCAGAACGCCGATGGTGTAGTCGGAACCGGCGGCTGCGGAGCCGGAACCAGAGTTGCCGCCGCATCCGGCGAGCGGGGCGAGCGCGAGCAGGCCGGCGGAGACTAGAAGGCTCCTGCGGCTGATGGTGATGTCCTTCATATCATTACCCCCCAGTATAAAAATGGCTGGAAACACTGCACTGGGACAAAGTGCAAGTGGAACTATAGTAGCGCTGATGTCCATTTTTACAACAGCCTGGCGGGTTTTTTAATACAGAATCGGATGGGCGGTACAGGTAGTCGAATGGGCAGCGGAGGATCTTATGCGGCGGAGGAGGCGTCGTCCTCGTCCAGGGCGGCGAAGAGTTTCTTGCCGTCGAGGAGACGTGTAGTGACGTTTCTCATTCGGCCAATCTCTACGGTACGCAACGTGTCATCGGCGCCTCGGGTGTCATAGACCGTTCCCAGCAAATACGAGAGGCCATCGCGCTGCCTGATGGCAAAGGGCCGGAGCGTCATCCGTGCTACTTCGGTTTCGCCGCGGGCGAGGGTGCTCGAGATATCAAAGCTGACGGTCGTTCCGTGGTCGATGGCCTGCTCGACGAGCTCGCACGTGTCGATGCGCTTGATGGGCGTGCGTGTTGCCTTGGTAGCCTTGCTGCCTGCGCTTGGAGCGGGTTCGGGTGTATCGAGGTAGCCGCGAACGTCGGCACTCGCCATGGCAACTAAGTGCTGCGCCATGCTCTTGCGGATAGCGATAGGCGTGGAGCGGTTGCGCATGACCATACCGTGGAGCCGGATGATCTCTTCATCGGTGAGCGGGCGGGTAAGAAGTTTGTAGCCCACGCCGCGCTTGTACTCAATTTCGTATCCGGCATGGCGAAGTGCGGAGATGGCGGTGTAGATGCTGCGCCGCGCCGCCGAGATGGGCATGCGGGCGGGGTCGTCGGGATGGGCGAGGCGCCGGATCAACTCATCGGAAAGCATGGCCTTGTCCTCACCGGTGTTTTCGCTTAATAGTTGCAGGATGCGAACGGCGCGATAGGCTGCCATCGAGGCGGCGCCCCTCGTCGTGGTCTCGTAAGTTTCAACAGCGGTTTCGGTCATGGCGCCCACGTCCTTTCCGTTTTGGGTGGCGACGGTATGGAGCCTAGGACGCGGGGCTTTCCCAGGGGTGCAGGACGCCCTGGGCGGTCGGTAGCCGTCGGCAAGCGGCGGGTCGAGTTTTCAACAGCCCTGCCCAACTGACCAAAAACTTGCCAAAAGCTTGACGGGTGCTGTTGAAAAAAAGCGCCCCTCGGCCGATGTCGAGAGACGCTTGTGCGATGAGCGTTGGAGTGTGGCGACGCGAGCTAGCGTCCGACGATTAGAAGTCGGCGTTGCCCACGGTGCGCGGGTGCGGCAGGACGTCGCGGATGTTGCCCACGCCGGTCAGATACATGACCAAGCGCTCGAAGCCCAGACCGTAGCCGGCGTGCTTGCAGGAACCGTAGCGGCGCAGGTCAAGGTAGTACTTGTACTGCTCGGGATTCATGTCCAGGTCTTTGATGCGGGCTTCGAGCAGATCCAGGCGCTCCTCGCGCTGGGAGCCGCCGATAATCTCGCCGATACCGGGAACCAGACAGTCGGCGGCGGCGACGGTCTTGCCGTCCTCGTTCATGCGCATGTAGAACGCCTTGATCTCGGCCGGGTAGTCGGTCACAAAAGTCGGTCGCTTAAAGTGCTCCTCGGTCAGGAAGCGCTCGTGCTCGGTCTGCAGGTCGATGCCCCAGCTCACGGGATAGTCAAACTTGTGACCGGCGGCGACGGCCTGCTCCAGGATTTCGACGGCCTCGGTATAGGTGACGCGGGCAAAGTCGGAGTTTGCCACGTGGTCCAGGCGCTCGATCAGGCCCTTGTCCACAAACTTGTTGAGCATGTTGAGCTCGTCGGGGCAGGTGGCCATAACGTCCTTAAGGACGTACTTGAGCATGGCCTCAGCGTTATCCATGTAGTCGTTAAGGTCGGCAAAGGCCATCTCGGGCTCGATCATCCAAAACTCGGCGGCGTGGCGCGTGGTGTTGGAGTTTTCGGCGCGGAAGGTGGGGCCAAAGGTGTACACGTCGCCAAAGGCCATGGCAAAGTTCTCGGCATTGAGCTGGCCGGACACGGTAAGGCTCGCGTGCTTGCCAAAGAAGTCCTGGCTCCAGTCGACCTCGCCGGACTCGGTGAGGGGCGGATTTTTGGGGTCGAGCGTGGTCACGCGGAACATCTCGCCGGCGCCCTCGCAGTCACTCGTGGTGATGATGGGGGTGTTGACGTAGACAAAGCCCTGCTCCTGGAAGAAGCGGTGGATGGCGGCAGCCGCGACAGAACGGATGCGGAACACGGCGCGGAACAGGTTGGTGCGCGGGCGCAGGTGCTGTTGGGTGCGCAGGAACTCGACGGTTGCGCGCTTCTTCTGCAGCGGGTAATCCGGGGCGCTGACGCCCTCGACCTCAATGGAGGTGGCAGAAAGCTCGAAAGGCTGGGGCGCATCGGGGGTCAGCTTGACGGTGCCGGTGCAAATGAGTGCGGCCGAGACGTTTTGATGGGCGATCTCGTCGTAGTTGTCGAGCGCCTCGCGGTTCATGACGACCTGCAGGTCGCGGAAGCAGCTGCCGTCGTTGAGCGTAACAAAGCCAAAGTTCTTCATGTCGCGGATGGACTTGACCCAGCCGGCGACGGTGACGGTCTGGCCGCCAAGCGACTCGGCATCGGCGTAAAGCTGCGCGATTTTGGTGCGGTTCACGTATCCTCCCATAACGGTTGAATGATAGTTATCCATACAGTTCGATATTCTAGCAGCTCGGCTCATTTGGGCTATACAGATAAGGCATTGGCGGGATGGTTTTTCAAACGAAAAGCGCCCGCGGCCAAATGGTCGCGGGCGCTTGACGAGGTGCCTTTTGGCTGTGTGGCGCGGGGCCTGGCTACTTGGTCTTGGCTACCAGCAGCGGGTCGCCCAGTTTGACGAGCGGGTTGCCGCCGATAAGCGTTCCGGACTCGCCGACATGGTCGATGCTCTTAAGACGATCGAGCTCGGAGACGATGACGGTCACGATGTCCTCGTGGCCGGCGGCCTTGATGGCCTCGCGATCGAAGCTGATGAGCGGCTGGCCTGCCTTGACCGTGTCACCCATCTCGACAAAGCGGGCAAAACCCTTGCCGTTCATTTCCACGGTGCCCAGGCCGACATGGATGAACACGCGAAGACCGTCCTCGGTAATCATGCCGATGGAGTGGTTGGTGACGGTGGTGGCACCGATGCGGCCGTTGGCGGGCGCATAGATGGTGCCGGTAATGGGCTCGATGCCATAGCCCTGGCCAAGCATGCCCGAGGCGATCGTCTCGTCGGGAACCTCGTCCAGGTTGACGAGCACGCCGTTGACGGGGGCATAGATGACGCCTTCGCGGGTGGCGAAGCTTGCTGCGGGCGGAACGGACGCCTCGCCGGTCGAGGTGAAGGTGGACTTAAGCGAATCGAGCAGACCCATAGTTGCCTCCAACTTAAATAGGCGCATATCGCGCGTTTGGTTTGCCGGAAACGTTTCATATCTGTTTCGCGGCTTGGTCAACACCCCCTATTCTACGCTGCTCAGCGATACCTCTGAGCTGGGATTATGTGATATATCAGTTGAAGGGAAACTTATTGCTGGCGTGTTTCTGCGCCACGGGTTCAAGTGGGGTACGCTTGAAGGCGAAAAACAAGGGCGCTTAATTTGCGCGAAGGGAGCACATATGATTGTCGAGAACCGTGCGCTGTGGGGCGAGGAGCCGACCGAGGAATATCCGGCGACGTTTACGTATTTGGGTGCCGAGCCGCTGCCTGATAAACCGAATGGCCGCCGCCCTGCCGTGATTATCTGCGGCGGAGGTGCGTTTACGCATATCGCTCCGCATGAGCAGGATCCCGTGGCGTTTGCGTTTTTGGATCACGGTTACCAGGCCTTTGTGCTCAACTATGTCACGAGTTCTACGGGTGACGTGAGCTTTCCGCACCCCCAGGCAGATCTCGCCAAGATGGTCGCCACGGTGCGTGCGAATGCCGACGAGTGGCATGTCGATCCCAAGCGCGTGTGCATCGTGGGCTTTTCTGCTGGCGGCATGATTTGCGCCTCGCTGGCAACACAGTGGAAGACCGGCCCCTTCGCGGCACTTGCCGGGGCGCGTCCGGACGACATTCGTCCCGATGCCGTGGTGCTGGGCTATCCATTGCTCGACTTTGCCTATGTGCGCGACATGCAGACGCGCGATCCGCGCATTGACTTGCGCGTGCCCAAGACGGGCGGCAAGACGGGGCGCGATTTGCTCAACGACTACCTGTCGATGGTGACGGGCGGCGAGGCAACTGACGAGCATCTGGCCGACATCTGCCCCACCACGCATGTTTCGCGCCAGATGCCACCGACTTTTGTGTGGGGCGTGTCCGACGACAAGACGGCGCCGATCGCGCAGGTCTACCCGTTTGCGCAGCGCATGGCCGAGGAGGGCGTTGCATGCGAGATGCACGTCTTCGACCAGGGTGGTCACGGCCTTTCGCTCGGCAACGCCAACACCGCGGTCGACAACGAGGACAAGCAGGTGGCGGTCCGCCCTTGGATTCGCCTAGCCTTCCGCTTCCTGGAGCGCCATCTGTAAGAGGACGGGCATCCCAGCCCTTCAATAACTTGCGGTGAAATAGTTCCGATCTGGGGCATCAACCAGCCCATCCAGGAACTATTCCACCGCAACTTTGTTTTTGATGTCCCGTCCGGAAACTGCACCCCAGTCTCGCCCTTCAAGGTGGGGCACGGTTTCCCATAGGGCCTCGATTTGGAAACCACATCCCGTTTCGAGCTCAAATTCTGGGTCGCAGTTTCCCCGAGGGGCCCCGTTGGGAAACTGCGACCCGTTTCGAGCGGGAATAACGGGACACGCTTTCCGCAAGGGCATCGTTTCCTACCAAACGGTGAACTGGGCGTTTTCTGTGTTCCAATGGACATCGCGAACGTAGTCGCGCACGCCCGTCGCATCTCGTGCTTCGAACAACTCAAGAATATGAGCATGTTCGTTGTTGGCTTTATTGAGCAGCTTACACGCCGTCTCCTGGTCAACAGTCTCGTAATCGCGCTTGATAAAGCAACGCTCGAGCTGTGAAATCATGTCGCGCAGACGATCGTTGCCACAGCGGTTGAAGTACGTAAGGTGAAAGTCTCGCTGAATATCGTCGTACTTTCGGATAAGACCGCCTTGGATCGCAAGGTCCATGGAGCCGACGAGAAATTTAAGCTGCGTAATGTCATCGTCGGTTAGGTTCGGGCAGGCGAGGTACGCCGCCTGCCCGTCCAGCGGCCCCATGATCTCGAAGACTTCAACGGCGTTTTGCTGATCGAACCCGCGGACACGGAATCCGCGGCGGGGGAGGTTGTCCAGATAGCCATCGCTTGCCAGCTGGATGAGCGCTTCGCGAACCGGCGTGCGCGACACGCCCATGGCATCGCAGATCGCTTGCTCGCTCAAACGGTCGCCGGCGGACAACTCGCCGGCGTCAATGCGGCTCGAAATGTAGTCGTATACGTGGTCCTTCAGGGGCCTTCTGAGTGTTTCCATGAACGTATATCCTTTAACTGTATATTTTTAAAACTAAATACATTTCACTTGAATAGCTCAGTTGAATTATAGAACGACCAGTTAAATCATGCTACTTCGTGCCGAAACGTGAGAGTACGCTCACCGAGAAATATCTACCGTTCATGATTGTATACAATATACAAAACAGGAAAACCGCCCTATGATTAAGCCATCGAAAGGAGGGCGGACACAAGGAAGTTCGCCCTCGGCTAGGAGATCCAAGGAGGATCATCATGACCAAGTTCAGCCACGCTATCATCCGTCGTCCCGGCAAGTCCCTGAGCAATGGCATCACGAGCGCACCCGAGCTTGGCCAGCCTATCTACGAGCGCGCCATTGAGGAGCACTACGATTATGAGCATGCGCTCGAGCAGTGTGGCGTGGACGTGTCGGTGCTGCCTGCCCTCGAGCAGTATCCCGACAGCTGCTTCGTCGAGGATCCGGCCGTCATCACTCGCTGCGGCGCCATTATTACCAACCCCGGTGCCGACAGCCGCAACGGCGAGAAGGACGAGATCGAGCCGGTCGTCCGTCGCTTCTTTGACGACGAGCATGTCAAGCACATTGTTTCTCCCGGCACGCTCGACGGCGGCGACGTCATGATGGTCGGCGATCATTTCTATGTCGGTCGCTCCGCTCGCACCAATGAAGAGGGCATTCGCCAGTTCTGCGAGATTCTCGAGGGCTGGGGCCTCGAGGGTTCCGAGGTTCCGCTGGAGGAGGTCCTGCACCTCAAGACGGGCGTCAACTACATCGAGGACAACAACATGCTCGTCTCCGGCGAGTTCATCGATAAGCCCGACTTTGCCCAGTACAACAAGATTGTCGTGCCCGAGGACGAGGCCTATGGCGCTAACTGCATCTGGGTCAACGGTACGGTCATCGTTGCCGAGGGCTATCCGACCGTGCTCAAGGCCGTGCAGGATCTGGGCTACAAGACGCTCGTCGTCGATACCTCCGAGTATCGCAAGGTCGACGGTGGCCTTTCTTGCCTGTCACTGCGCTTCTAACGCGATAGCTGTAACAGTCTGATGATCGCTTGACCGATGGCCCGGCACCCGATTCGGGACGTCCGGGCCATCTTTTGTTCGATCACATGATGAAGGGGGTGCACATACAATGGCCTCTAAAGCTCAAAACGATGAGATTATCGACCCTAATGGCCTCGATCTCTTTCGTCTGACCATGATGGTCATTACCGCCAGTATTTGTGGCGGTATCTTTTCTCTCGCCGGCGATATGGCAGCGGGCGGAGCCAATACCGGTGCGGTTATCGTCTCGTGGGGAATTTGTTTTATAGGCGTCTTTGCGTTGATGATGGTGTTCAACGGTCTATCTCAGGCTCGTCCCGACTTAACCGGCGGCATCTATGCATACGCTGCGGCAGGCTTTGGCGATTACATTGGTTTCAACTCCGCCTGGGGCTACTGGATCAGCGCATGCCTTTCCAACGTGAGCTTTGCTCTCTTGCTGTTTAGCGCACTGGGCTATTTCTTTCCCGCGTTTGGTGCGGGCAACAATCTGCTTTCCATCATCTGCGCCAGCGTATTTCTATGGTTCCTTACCGCTCTTGTACTCCGTGGCGTCAAGGAGGCCGCGGGCATTAACACGATCGTCACGTTGGCAAAGCTGGTGCCGCTGGGACTCTTTGTTCTGAGCATTGTGCTCCTGGGTAAGTTCAACGTCGATATCTTTATGGACAACTTCTGGGGAGAACCAGCTGGTCCTGGGTTTGGTGAGCAAGTCGTCTCGACCATGATCGCCCTTGTCTGGGTCTTCACAGGCATCGAGGGCGCTGTCGTCATCTCGGGCCGTGCAAAGTACGTGCGTGACGTCGGTCGCTCGACGGCACTCGGATTTGCTGCCGTGTTCACGCTGTATCTGATTATCTCGATGCTGTCGCTTGGCATTATGCCGCGCGAGGAGATGGCACAGCTCGCAACGCCTTCTATGGCGGGAATTCTTGAGCGCGCAATCGGTCCTGTTGGCGCTGCCATCGTAAACCTTGGCGTTATTCTCTCGTTGGTCGGCGCGATGCTGGGCTATGTCATCATTGCATCCGAGACGCCGTTCGAGGCAGCGCGCCAGGGATCCTTCCCTCTGGCGTTTGCCAAGACGAACAAGCACGACGCCCCGGTGGTAACGGTTCTCGTGAGCTCCGGTATCACGCAGCTCTTCTTGATTGTGTCGTATGTGGCGGCGAGCACCTACCAGTTCTTCTATAGCTGCGCGGTCAACACGATTCTGGTTCCGTACGTGTGCTCGGCAGCCTACTACATGGTGATTGGCTGGAAGAACGAGCATCTGGACGGGCCGCATGCGCCAAGCGTCGGCAAAGCCCGCTTCTTCGGTACACTCGGCTTCATCTACACATTGTTCCTGGTGTGGTCGACTGGTCTCCAGGGCGTTATGATCACGACGATTCTTTTTGCTCCGGCCATTCCCGTCTATATGCTGGGTGAGCGAGGCCGCGGTAAGCCGGTGCTTCCGCATCTGCACGACAAGCTGATCGCAGCGGTGGTCATTGTCGTGGCAATCATTTCGCTGTATCTGCACTTTGCCGGCATTGCGCCGATTGTCTAGGACTGCGGCAAGCTTCATCGCTTGGTACGCCGACTGAGGCATCGCGTGCCGGTGCCGTTCGGTAATCCATAACTGACGTGGGCCTCTGTAACGTACCTTTGTGAGCGCCCACTAAACCCGCGCAGGTGACTACGATTGCCCGCGCGGGTTTTGCAGTTGCGGCGAAATGCTGCCGGCAGCTGGGGACGTTCCTATTGTGCCGGCACTCTGGGACACTCCTTGGATGTTCTGCATGCGACAGAGGAAAGCGGATGATTTTGACGAGGGGCGGGCGGCTGATTCGGTCCTTGGGGAAACCGCGTCCCGTTTTGGGCGCAGATTCCGGGCCGCAGTTTCCCCGAGGGGCTCGATCGGGAAAATACGTCTCAGTCTGAGTGCCTATTCCGGGACGCAGTTTCCGCTAGAGACCTCAGTCGGAAAGCCCATCCCGTTTTAGCGTTTCGGAGTGGGATGCAGTTTCCCCAGGAGCCCCCATCGGGAAACTGCATCCCGGAATTCGCCTGAATAGTGGGGTGCGGTTTCCGAAAGGGTGCCGTCTGGGAAACCGTGTCCCAGAATCCCCTCCCGCGCCTGGTTGTTCCGCATCGCATCTATTGGGCAAAGCGATCTGTCCCCATTGCACCGATCTGTCGATTGAACATCGTTGTATGTTCGCGCTATCATGCATGGATAAATTGGTTAGCCATGGCAAACGGTTAGCCATGGTGAACATAAATGCAACGCCCTGTGGGCGCCGGGGGAGGAACGCGGACGTGAAGCTCGATACACTCGAGATTGGAAAGGACGCCGTTGTCGCATCGGTGGCATCGGACGACCAGGCACTCCGACAACATATTTTGGACATGGGCCTAACGCCGGGCACCGAAGTCACCATGATGAAGTACGCCCCCATGGGCGACCCACTCGAGATTCGCCTACGCGGCTACGAGTTGACGCTGCGCAAGGACGATGCTGCTCGCATTGAGCTCGTAGATGTTCACGACACAGATACGGGCCCGCGCGCTAACGCCGCAATCGGCACGACGGATCACCCGGCCCTGGGCGAGGGGACGTATTCACCCCGTGCTGCCAAGACGGCCGTGCCCGAGGGCGCGCCCCTGCATTTTGCCCTCGCCGGCAACCAAAACTGCGGTAAGACCACGCTGTTCAACCAGCTGACGGGCTCCAATCAACATGTCGGTAACTTTCCCGGCGTGACGGTCGACCGCAAGGATGGCACCATCCGTAACCACCCCGAGGCGAGCGTTACCGACCTGCCAGGCATTTACTCCCTGTCGCCGTACACGGGCGAAGAGATCGTAAGCCGCCAGTTTATCCTGGATGAACATCCCGACGCCATCATCGACATCATCGACGCTACCAACATCGAGCGCAATCTGTACCTAACGCTGCAGCTTATGGAGCTCGATCGCCCCATGGTCATCGCGCTCAACATGATGGACGAGGTGACGACCAACGGTGGCGCCATTGACGTCAACCTGCTCGAGAGTCTGTTGGGCGTGCCGGTTGTCCCCATTAGCGCTGCCCGCAACGAGGGTATTGGCGAGTTGGTGGATCATGCCTTGCACGTGGCGCGGTTCCGCGAGCGCCCCGGTCGCCTGGACTTCTGCGCGCCCGATGGTCCAGACGGCGGCGCGCTGCACCGCTGCATTCACGGCATCGCCAACCTTATCGAGGACCATGCCGCGACGGCGCATATCCCGGTGCGTTTTGCGGCGACCAAGCTGGTTGAGGGCGACGAGCTGGTGACCGAGGCGCTTCATCTGGACCGTAACGAACTTGACGCCATCGACCACATTATTACTCAGATGGAGGGCGAGGCCGGCACTGATCGCCTGTCTGCGCTGGCCGATATGCGCTTTAGCTTTATCGGCGACGTGTGCGGGCGTTGCGTCGTCAAGCCGCACGAGAGCCGCGAGCACGTGCGCTCCGTCAAGATCGACCGCATCCTGACGGGTCGCTACACGGCAATCCCGGCGTTCCTGGTGATCATGGGTCTCGTTTTTTGGCTGACGTTTGGCGTGATCGGCGCGGCGTTGCAGGGACTCATGGAGGACGGCATCGCTGCCATCATCGCCTCGGCCGATGCGGGCCTCAAGGCGTTCGGCACCAACGACGTGGTGCGCTCGCTGGCCGTTGACGGCGTGCTTACGGGTGTGGGCAGCGTGCTGACCTTCCTGCCGATTATCGTCGTGCTCTTCTTGTTCCTCTCCATTCTGGAGGACTCGGGCTACATGGCGCGCGTGGCCTTTGTCATGGATAAGGTGCTGCGTCGTTTTGGCCTGTCGGGCCGTAGCTTCGTGCCTATGCTCGTCGGTTTTGGCTGCACCGTGCCGGCTATCATGTCGACCCGTACGCTCCCATCCGAGCACGACCGCAAGATGACGGTCATGCTTACGCCGTTCATGAGCTGCTCGGCCAAGTTGCCGGTCTACGGTCTGCTGTGCGGAGCATTCTTCCCGCAGGCGACAGTTCCCGCCATGGTCTCGCTCTATCTGATTGGTATTGCGGTTGGCTGTATCGCAGCTTTGGTGCTCAACCGCACGGCATTTAAGGGCGACCCGGTGCCGTTTATCATGGAGCTCCCCAATTACCGCCTGCCGAGCGTCAAGACGACAGTGATGCTGGCATGGGATAAAGCCAAAGATTTTATTACCAAGGCCTTTACCATTATCTTTGCCGCTACCGTGGTCATCTGGTTCCTTCAGACGTTCGATATCCGCTTTAATGTGGTCGCCGATCAGTCGCAGAGTCTGCTTGCGGGCCTCGGCAGCATCATCGCGCCGGCGCTGACGCCGCTTGGGTTTGGCGACTGGCGTGCATCCACGGCGCTCGTCACCGGACTTATCGCCAAGGAGAGTGTCATCTCGACCCTCACGGTACTTTTGGGCGCGACCTCGCCCGCGGCACTGTCGACCATGTTTTCGCCGTTTACTGCCTATGTGTTCCTGGTCTTTACGTTGCTGTACCCGCCGTGCGTGGCTGCGATCGGCGCCGTCAAGAGCGAGCTGGGCGTGCGCTACGCCGTTGCCGTATTCGCGTTTCAGGTGACGGTCGCCTGGATCGTAGCGTTTGTCGTGCATTCGGCGGGCATATTGCTGGGGTTGGCTTAGTTATTTATTGACGGTGCAACCTCTGTGTATCGAATTGTTTTCGGCCCCGCATCTGTTGCTGACGGATGCGGGGCCGTTGCTATATAATCGCCTCCGCTCAAAATGATTGGAGACGTTATATATGAGTCAGGCAAGGCAAGACGGCATCACGCTCAGGCAGTGGCTCCCGCTCGTCGGGCTCACCTGCTGTGCGTTCGTGTTCAACACGTCGGAGTTTATGCCCATCGGCCTTTTGACTGATATCGCCACGTCGTTCTCGCTCACCGAGGCCCAGGCGGGCATCATGATCTCGGTCTATGCCTGGGGCGTCATGCTGCTGTCGTTGCCGCTCATGGTGTTCGCTTCGCGCTTTGAGTTCAAGCGGATGTTGCTGGGCGTGCTGGCCGTGTTTTCGTTGGGCCAGTTTCTGTCCGCTGTGGCGCCGACTTATCCCATCCTGGTCTGCGCGCGCCTGGTGGTCGCTTGCGCGCACGCCGTGTTCTGGTCGGTCGCCTCGATCATGGCGTCGCGCCTGGTTGACACGCGCCATGGGGCGCTCGCTATCAGCATGATCGCCACGGGCTCTTCCATCGCACAGATCTTCGGCCTGCCGCTCGGCCGTGCCATTGGCCTGGCCGTGGGCTGGCGCATGACGTTTGCCGTGGTCGGAGCGCTGTCTGCTGTCGCGGTCGTCTACCAGGCCACGGTGTTCCCCACCATGCCGGCGGGCGAGCGCTTTACCGTCAAGCAACTGCCCGAGCTGCTCAAGAACCCGTTACTGATCGCGCTCTATGCGGTCACGGTGTTCATGGCAACTGGCTATTACACGGGCTATAGCTATATCGAGCCTTTCCTGGCTCAGGTCGCGCATGTCGACGCAAGCGCCATCACTATGACGCTGACGGCGTTCGGCTGCTCTGGTCTGCTCGGAAGCTGGCTATTCGGCCGACTGTTCGATGGGCACCGCTTCCCGTTCCTCGCGATTACGCTCTCCGGCGTGCCGGTGGCTCTGCTGCTCATGGGTCCGGCCGCATCGTCGCTCGTGGCAGTGCTTGCCGTCTGCGCGCTGTGGGGCTGCTGCGCCACGGCCTTTAACGTGGCGTTCCAAGCCGAGCTCATCAAGCACACGCCGGCAGATTCGTCGGCCGTCGCCATGTCGATCTTCTCGGGCCTGTTTAACCTCGGTATTGGCATGGGTACCGCGATCGGCGGCGCCGTGGTTTCGGGTCCCGGTATCGCCTGGATCGGCTGCGCGGGTGGCGCAATCGCCGCCGTGGGCGTCATCCTCGCTATCACAGTGATGTTCCCGGCCATACGCCGCGCAAAGCCTGTCGCCTAATCACGTTCCCTCATCAGTTGCGGTGGAATAGTTCCTGTTTAAGGCCTCTGAAGGCCCAAGCAGGAACTATTCCACCGCAACTTATTTTGGGGAAGAGGATACAAGCCGGGCATACAATGGATGTCGTTGTGTTGGGCTTACCGGGAGGTTGCTATGTGGGCATACGAGACGACGTTCTATCAGATCTATCCGCTGGGCTTTTGCGGAGCTCCGCGTGAGAATGCCGCGCCCGTTGCCGAGGATGAACTCTCCCAAGCTGCCGGCGCCGCACCCAACCCCGATGCTCCCATTATGAAAATCGCCCAATGGGCCGACTACCTGCAGGGACTCGGTATTGGCGCCGTGCTGATCAATCCTCCACTCGAGTCTGATAGCCACGGTTACGACACGCGCAGCCTGCGCCATGTCGACCGCCGCCTGGGTGGGGATGCCGACTTTGCCGCCGTATGCGACACGCTGCATGCCCATGGCATCCGCGTGGTGCTCGATGCCGTTTTCAACCACGTCGGTCGCGGCTTTTGGGCCTTCCGCGATGTGCAGGAGCGTAAGTGGGACTCGCCCTACAAGGATTGGTTCCACATCAGCTTTGACGGCGACTCCTGCTATGGCGATGGCTTTTGGTATGAGGGCTGGGAAGGCCATTTTGAGCTTGTGAAGCTCAACCTGCAAAACCCCGCCGTGGTCGATTACCTGCTTGAGTCCGTGCGTCGCTGGGCCGAGGTCTTTGGCGTCGACGGCCTGCGCTTGGACGTTGCCTATATGCTCGATCGCGATTTTATGCGCCGCCTGCACTCCTTTACCCGTGAGCTCAAGCCCGACTTTGTGCTGATTGGTGAGACGCTTCACGGCGACTACAACCAGATCGTCAACGAGGAAATGCTCGACTCCTGCACCAACTACGAGTGCTACAAGGGCCTATACTCCAGCTTTAACTCGGTCAACATGTTCGAGATCGCCCATTCGTTGCACCGTCAGTTTGGCGGTGACCCGTGGTGCATCTACCGTGGCAAACACCTGCTGTCGTTTGTCGACAACCACGATGTGCCGCGCCTGGCGAGCATCCTGACGGACAAGTCCTGCCTGCGCCCCGCCTATGGCATGCTGTTTGGCATGCCGGGCATTCCGTGCGTCTACTATGGCAGCGAGTGGGGGATTGCCGGCGAAAAGGGCGGCTCCGATGGCGATTGGGCGCTGCGTCCTGCGCTCGATGAGCCTGCGCCCAACGATCTGACGACATTTGTCACGCAGCTGGCGCACCTGCGCTCGGCAAACGATGCGGCGGCTCGTGCCCTCAACTATGGTGCCTATCGCAACGTGGTGATCCAGAACAAACAACTGCTGTTCGAGCGCGCCTGCGACGACGCGACGGTGCTCGTGGCGGTCAATGCCGTGAACGAGCCCTATTCCTTTGGAGCCGGCGAACTCAACGGCTCCTTCGTCGACCTGCTTGCCGACGACGCGCCCACGGTCGAGCTGCCGGGCTCCCTTGAACTTGCGCCCTATGAGGTGCGTTATCTGTTGAGGGCCTAGCTCGTGGCCACGCCAGATGAGGGTTATCAGCATATTGAGCATGGGTTTGAACCCGTGTTTGACGAGCGCTCGCGCGTTTTGGTGCTGGGGTCGTTTCCCTCGGTGCTCTCGCGTGCCAATGCCTTCTATTACGGCAATCCGCAGAACCGCTTTTGGCGCGTGATGGCCGCGTGCCTCGGTGCGCCCGTGCCGCCCAACGAGGGCGATCCTTTGGCAAGCGGTGAGCCCGCGACGCCCGATGCCTCGATTGCCGCCAAGCGCTCCATGCTGCTCAACGGCGGCGTGGCCCTGTGGGATGTAATCGAGAGCTGCGACATTAAGGGCTCAAGCGACGCCAGCATCAAAAACGTCGTTCCGGCGCATGTCGAGCGCATTACCGGCGCAGCTCCCATTGAGCAGGTGATATGCAACGGTGGTACAGCTGGTCGGCTCTACAAGCGCTACCTACAAGAACGCACGGGGCTGTCGGCCATCGTTCTGCCGTCGACAAGTCCCGCCAATGCGGCATGGCGCCTGGAACGCCTTATCGAGCGCTGGCGCGAGGCCGTTGACTGGGGCGCTCTGTAATTTAGATATCTGATTGGGCGCTGGTGCCGAGGCGTTTCATGATGGCATGCCAGATCGGTGCGGGCAGCGCGGGCTTGACGCGCACCATGCCGTCGACATCGACGCTACCGACATCGCCGCCGCCAAGCAGCTGCGCATGCTCAATGGAGCAGCCCATGCGCACAGCGCCCACAAGCTTATCCATCGCTTCCGAAAATGGCCGACGCAAGAGGCCCATACGCGGGGAGTGGCGAAGCGCTGCGATGCCGCTGCTGGCACAGATGACAACGCCGTCGCACCATGGCAGGTCACGTAGAAGACATGCCCGATACAGGCGGTCGAGAACTTCGTCCGCCTGCTTGTTGTTTTTGGACGCGGCCTGGACGACGACATAGACGCGTGTTTCTGTATTCCCAAGGCGATCGAGTATCTGCTCGACAGCGGTCATCGCCTCATCATCAAATGCATCATCAACAGCGAGCACTATGCCATCGACTGCACCGACGTCATTTGCCTTCAAGCCAACCGGGCGGGGGAGCGAAGTACCGGAAAGCCGGGCATACGCCGCGATGGCATCCTGCAGGTCCCAGAGCAAAAACTCAAGATCGGCGCTATTGGGAATGCTGATATACGCAATGGTTTGCAACGTTTTTGGTACATCGCCGCGTGCGGTCGTCTCCATGCCACCTCCTTTCCGGTTGGTTTCCGTTTAGGTTACACCGTCTGGTGGCGCTCCGCCGCGCTATCCTAGTGCAACCCTTACGAAAGGAACGCCATGCGTCTGCCCATGAATACCTCGCTTGCCACGCTCAAGCCCTCCGGCATCCGTCGGATCAATGCGCTCGCCGCCCAGCACCCGGGGTGCATCGCGCTTGCGCTTGGCGAGCCCGATTTTCCCACGCCCGATGTGATTAGCGCCGAGGTGACGGCCTCGCTCGACCGCGGCGACACGCACTATCCGCCCAACAACGGCCGTCCCGCCCTGCGCGAGGCACTGTCCAAATATATGGGTGACGCGGGCCTGGCATTTTCCGCCGATGAGGTCATCCTGACCGATGGTGCGACCGAGGCCCTGTCGGCTACGTTTATGGCCATGCTCAACCCCGGCGACGAGGTCATCATTCCCACGCCGGCTTTTGGTTTGTACGAGAGCATCGTCGTGGCCAATCACGCCAAAGCGGTCTATTTGGATACGGAGCCCGCGCAATTTCAGATTGACGAGGAAGCGCTTCGCGCCTGTGTGACCCCGGCGACCAAGGCCATCGTTATCTGCTCGCCCAACAATCCTACGGGCTGCATTCTCAACGCGGCATCGCTCGACGCCGTGGCACGCGTAGCGGAGCAGGCGGGCATCTACGTAGTCTGCGACGACGTATACAACCGTCTGGTCTATGTGGATGGCTACGAGCGATTTGCCCAGCGCCACCCGGAGCTACGCGAGCAGACAGTGGTCATCGAGAGCTTCTCCAAGCCCTGGGCCATGACCGGCTGGCGCCTGGGTTGGCTCGCAGCCGCAGCCCCCGTCATCGCCGAGATCGCAAAGGCCCACCAATACTTAGTATCGAGCGCCGTCTCCTTTGAGATGGATGCCGCAGCCCGAGCCCTCACCGTCGACCCAACCCCCATGCTCAAAGTCTACCGAGCCCGCCGCAAATGCGTGCTCGCAGCCTTAAACGCTATGGGCCTCGACGCAGTAGAGCCCGCAGGAGCCTTCTACGCTTTCCCGAGCATCAAACAATTCGGCCTAACAAGCGAAGCCTTCTGCATCAAAGCCATCAAAGAAGCAAACGTAGCCCTAGTCCCGGGCGACTGTTTCGGCACCGAAGGCCACATCCGCCTAAGCTACTGCGTCTCCGACCAAGATTTGGACGAAGGCTTAAATCGCCTGTCCACCTTCATTTCAACCTTATAGCCCAACGGGACGCAACGCATCAGCCCACCGACATAAGGATTATGCGTGGGGGCATCGCTCAACGGAAAACCGGGCTGCCCCAAAGTCACCGCAGGCCGCGCCGCCGAAGGCCGGGCGCAAGGTTTTCGTAGATTCCGCACGAGCCGAAGAGCACTTAATGTGCTCTTCGTGCGAGCCAGGACTTGACCGAGCGAAAACCTTGCGCCCGGCCTTCGGCGACGTGGCCGGAATGGTGGAATTGTGTGCAGCCCGGTTTCCCGTTGACCGACGCCGGGGTCCCCGCCATAATACTTTCGGTTCACGCACGAATCCGCTGCCAGAGACAGCCGGTGCAAACGGGCATCGCCCGCGAGCTTAATGGGATATCCCGCCAGCCGAGGTGGTCGAGTAGATATGTCTTCTCGCCCCCGTCGCTCATGCAGCGCGGGGGCTTTCTTTTTGGACATGCCCCCGTCACGTCCTTGTGGCGGACCGTGCCCGGAAAGAATTCGAGGAGGTGTAATTCATGCCCCAGCAGTACAAAATCGACAAGGTTGCAGAGATTGAGTCCCGTATCGCCGAGAACGCCGGTCTGTTCGTCGTCAACTACAACGGTCTGACGGTTAAGCAGGCTCAGGAGCTGCGTCATCAGCTTCGCGAGTGCGGCGCCGAGATGAAGGTCTACAAGAACAACCTGGTCAAGATCGCTCTCAAGAACCAGGAGCAGCCCGAGCTCGACGAGATCCTCGCCGGCCCCGTCGCTTATGTGTTCTACGAGTCCGAGCCGGTCGAGGCCGCTAAGGCCCTTAAGGACTTCTCCGCTAAGTCCAAGGGCGTCCTTGAGATCAAGGGCGGTATCTCCGACGGCAAGGCCGTTTCCGCTGATGATGTTAAGGCTATCGCCGAGCTGCCCACCAAGGATCAGCTTCTCGGCCAGATCGCCGGTCTCATCTCCGGTTTCGCTCGCGACATCGCTGTCTGCGTCAACGGCGTTTCCTCTGGTCTCGCTCGTTCGATCCAGCAGGTCTCCGAGCAGAAGGCAGCCTAGTCGCTGTTTTCACCCGCGGCGGCAACGCCGCACCCCTGGCGCATTCGCGCTGTGTTTTAACTGATCTCCGTGCATTCGCACGGAAACCGAAAGGACTTAGAAATGGCTAAGCTTACCACCGATGAGATCATCGATGCTCTTAAGGAAATGACCCTTCTCGAGGCTTCCGAGCTCGTCAAGGCTATCGAGGACACCTTCGGCGTTTCCGCCGCTGCTCCTGCCGCTGTTGTCGCCGCTCCCGCTGCTGGCGCTGCTGAGGCCGAGGAGAAGACCGAGTTTGACGTCGTGCTCGAGGGCTTCGGCGACAACAAGATCCAGGTCATCAAGGCCGTCCGTGAGCTCACCAACCTTGGCCTGAAGGAGGCCAAGGAGGTCGTCGAGGGCGCTCCCAAGGCTGTTCTCGAGGGTGCCAAGAAGGAGGACGCCGAGGCTGCCAAGGAGAAGCTCGAGGCTGCTGGCGCTGCTGTCACCCTCAAGTAATCAGGCTCTCTCGCCAGGTTTCTTTGCAGACGGGGTTCGCATTGCGAGCCCCGTCTTTTTTGTTTTGGCCCCTCATTCCCATTGCTCGGCACGCAGAACACCGCTATCTTCGCCGTGCCAATCCCGTTACCGCTGGGGCGTAAAATTGCACCATTCGAGCAATAATTTGCGTTGACCTGCTGAAGAATTGCGTTTGCCTTACGGCGACGTATGTCTCCGGCGGTAAGATACTTCAGTATCGCAATTTGGTCTGCGGCCGCCGTGCCGCACGCAGAGGGCGCATTCTGCGCCTGCGAAAGGATCCTTGAATAACATGAAGGCAATCATCCCCGCCGCCGGTCTTGGCACGCGTTTTCTGCCTGGCACTAAGTGCACGCCCAAAGAGATGCTGCCGGTGCTCGACAAGCCGGTCATCCAGTATGTCGTCGAGGAGGCGCTCGACCCCGAGGAGGTCGACGACGCCATCATCGTTACCTCTCCCGGTAAGCCCGAGCTGCTGAGCTACTTCCAGCCCGATCGCTCGCTCGAGAATCTGCTGCGCGAGCGCGGTAAGGATGCTTACGCCGACGCCGTCGCCCATGCGGGCGGCATGCCGGTCGATTTCCGTTATCAGTACGAGCCCAAGGGCCTCGGTCACGCCATTCGCTCTGCCGCCGATGCTGTGGCAGGGGAGAACTTCCTGGTTCTTCTGGGCGACTACGTTGTGCCCAACCGCGACATCTGCGACAAGATGCTGGCCGTCTCCAAGGAGCACGGTGGCGCTTCGGTTATCGCCGTTGCCGCGTGCGCTCCCGAGGAAGTCAGCCGCTATGGCGTCATCGCCGGCGATCGCGTTGGCTCACTCGAGGGCTTCGAGAATGCTGCCGACGACGAGCCCGGTGCCGTTTGGCGCATCGGCGGTCTGGTCGAGAAGCCCGCTCCCGAGGCGGCTCCGTCCAACCTGTACATCGTCGGTCGTTACCTGCTGAGCCCGCTGGTCATGGACCTGCTCGCCGATCAGCAGGCCGGCAAGGGCGGCGAGATTCAGCTGACCGACGCCATGGCCCGCTCGCTCGATCGCGAGGCCATGTACGCCGTCGTCATCGACCCGCTCTCGGGCTACGATACCGGCACCCCGTCTGGCTGGATGGCCACCAATGCCCTCATGGCCGCAAGCGATCCTCGCTTTGCCGGCGCCTTCTGGGACGCCATCGACGAGCGCGGCGGTTTGATGCGCAAGTAAGCCTTCGAGCATCGACATTTACGGGCGCGGACTTCGGTTCGCGCCCGTTTTTTATAAGAGCTGCGATTGCCAGCCCTCTGTTCACAGAAAATATATGAACAGATGTTCGGTATATACCTATCTACCTGCACCTTTTCTGTCGAAAAACTTTGCTACTCCAAAAACTCAATCGCGTCAAGGCTTTTCTTGCCCAACGGTCGGTACCTGATAAACTATTAGGTTGCGATAACTGGCGAAGCTATGCCTCGCCAACCCACCGAGCATTTCCGTGAAGGAGGAAAAACCTGGTGACCTACGCATACACTGCCACTGAGCGCAAGCGCGTCAGCTTCGGGAAAATCCCGGAGGCCATGGAGCTCCCCAACCTTATCTCTGTTCAAAGGGAATCCTTTGAGCGTTTTAAGGACGAGGGCCTTCGTGAGGCGTTCAAGGAATCCAGCCCCATCCAGAGCCAGAACCATGTTCTCGAGGTTACCTTCGGCGAGCATCAGTTCGGCGACCCCGCGCACACCGTCGAGGAGTGCCGCGAGAAGGATATGACCTATCAGGCTCCGCTTCTGACCGACGTCCGTCTCACCAACAAGGAGACCGGCGAGATCAAGGAGCAGCTCGTCTTCATGGGCGACTTCCCCATGATGACCGATCAGGGCACCTTCATCATCAACGGTACCGAGCGTATCGTCGTCTCGCAGCTCGTCCGCTCCCCGGGCGTGTACTACAGCTCCGAGATGGATTCGGGCAAGCAGATCTACAAGGCCCAGATCATCCCGTCCCGCGGTGCCTGGCTTGAGTTTGAGGTCGACAAGCGCGACCAGCTCATGGTCTCCATCGACCGTAAGCGCAAGCAGAGCGCCACGATGTTCCTGCGCGCCCTTGGCATCGCCGTCACCAACGACGACATCATCGAGCTGCTCGGCAACTCCGATGTGATCAAGCGCACCCTGGAGCGCGACACCGCCCTCACTCGCGAGGACGCCCTCATCGAGATCTACCGTCGTCTGCGCCCGGGTGAGCCTCCCACCGTGGACGCTTCCCGCAGCCTGCTCGAGGGTCTGCTCTTCAATCCGCAGCGCTACGACCTGGCCCGCGTCGGTCGTTACAAGGTCAACAAGAAGCTCAACCTCACCACCGAGGAAGAGGTCACGGTGCTCACCGACGAGGATATCGTCGCGACGCTGCGTTACCTGCTGTCCCTCGCTGCCGGCGAGCAGGGCTTCAAGGTCGACGACATCGACCATTTCGGCAACCGCCGTATCCGCACCGTCGGCGAGCTCGTCGCCAACCAGTTCCGTATCGGCATGAGCCGTATGGAGCGCGTCGTCCGTGAGCGCATGAGCTCCCAGGACATCGACGAGATCACCCCGCAGTCGCTCATCAACATCCGCCCGATCGTGGCCTCCATCAAGGAGTTCTTCGGTTCCTCGCAGCTCTCGCAGTTCATGGACCAGGCGAACCCCCTGACCGGTCTGACCCACAAGCGCCGTCTGTCCGCACTCGGCCCTGGCGGTCTTGCCGGCCACAAGTCCGGCTCCAGCCGCCGCACCAACGTGCCGACGGCCGTCCGCGACGTTCACAATTCGCACTACAGCCGCATGTGCCCGATCGAGACCCCCGAAGGCCCCAACATCGGCCTGATCGGCTCGCTCGCCCT
>CABUBH010000011.1 GCA_902489775.1 uncultured Collinsella sp. | reverse complement strand
AGAAGGGGGAGGCCTCGCGGCCTCCCCCTTTTTGCGTTTAATAGAGAGTTGTAATACAAGAACTCGCCTTCTTTTAGCTTGTCTTACTGTTTGGCTGTATTTTGAGTCCTTCTTTTGTATCTGCGCGATAATAACTCGCATTGGCGTTAGGGAGGACTTGATGTTTACCGTTTTTGTCTTAGGCAATATTGCTTCGGGTAAATCGACTGCCTGCCGCTATCTCGAATCTCATGGCGCCATGCTTATCGATCTGGATGAGCTTGCCAAATCGCTGTATGTGCCAGGCTCCGATATCGTCAATGCCCTCGCGGATGTATTCGGTTGGGACATTCTGGACGGGGAGGGCGGCATTCGCCGCAATGTCCTCGCTGCTCGAGCTTTCGCCTCTCCTGATACAGTTGCGCGGCTCAATGGCATCGTTCATCCGGTTCTCATCGAACAGCTGTCACTGAGGATTCTTGATCCGGTTTGCTGCACGGTTTCGTCCCCCCGTTATCCCTTTGCGGTTGTCGAGGTTTCTGCCCCGACTGGTTTTGAGGATGCTTTTGGCCTGGCTGATGAAATTCTGGTTATCAGCGCTCCTTTAGCAGTTCGTCGTGAGCGTGCTATTCATCGTGGTATGGAGTCCTCTGATTTTGATGCTCGCTCTGCATGCCAACCTGATGAGGCTTCGCTTTGCAATCTCGCTACGACGGTAATCGATAATACGGCAGGCGACAATTCACTCTTTGAACAACTGGACTCATGGCTTGCGCGCCATGGCTTCGGGGATGTAGTGGATAAGGATGAGGCCGATGCCTAAGACACGTTTCTTTACGTGGTATCGCGTGGCGCCACTTGCCGTCGTATTCGTCTTCGGCCTTATTTCGCTCGTCTACTCGTATGCCCCTGCCGCCTTCTTTAAGCCTTTGTATCCAATTGACTATGAGGCGTACGTAAAGCAATCGAGCATTTCGCACAATCTTGATCCGTATCTGGTGTGTGCTGTCATAAAGTCAGAATCGAATTGGGATCCCGAGGCTGAGTCGAATCAAGGCGCACAGGGATTGATGCAGCTGATGCCCGAGACTGCCCAGGATATGATTGCCAAGGGTCTTGTCGATGGCAGCGAGTATTCAGCCGGCGACCTTAACGATCCCGCTACGAACATCGAGTTTGGCTGTGCGTATCTTTCGTATCTTCTAACGTATTTTAACGGGTCGACTGACAGTGCCATTGCCGCCTATAACGCCGGCATGGGCAATGTCGACGGATGGGCGCAGCAGAGCACGTCGCTTCATAATGCAATCACCTTTCCCGAGACGCAGGCGTATCTGATTCGTGTCAATAATGCCTGGGTTCGCTACAAGACCCTCTATCCCGATCGGTTCGTATAGGACTATGCCTGCCGCCTGCGTATACTGCAGATATATGAGTTAGGAGTATCCATGGCGGAATTTGAAGTTGAGCGTGTTGGAGGAGAGCTCAAACGTTTTGGCGTTGAGGGCTCTGAGGTGCCGTTTGAGGTCGTGTCTCCATACGAGCCCGCTGGTTCCCAGCCTAAGGCCATTGAGTCGCTTGTGCAGGGTGTGAGGGACGGAGATCGCTATCAGGTTTTGCTGGGCGTGACTGGTTCGGGCAAGACCTTCACGATGGCTAAGACTATTGAGGCCCTGGGGAAGCCGACGCTGGTCATGGCTCCCAATAAAACGCTTGCCGCTCAGCTCGCGAGCGAGCTCAAGGAATTCTTCCCTAACAACGCCGTGGTCTATTTTGTGTCGTACTACGATTACTATCAGCCCGAGGCATATGTACCGCAGAGTGATACGTATATCGAGAAAGACTCCTCGATTAACGAAGAGGTCGAGATGCTGCGCCATCAGGCGACGGCATCGCTGCTATCTCGACGCGATGTGATCGTCGTCGCATCGGTCTCGTGTATCTATGGCATTGGCTCCCCCGAGGACTATGCGGGCCTAGCTCCGAACGTCGACAAGAAGGTGCCGCTCGAGCGTGATGACTTTATCCATGCGCTTATCGATATCCAGTACGATCGCAATGACTATGATTTGGCACGTGGCACCTTCCGCGTGCGCGGCGATGTCGTCGACGTGTATCCGCCCTATGCCGAGCATCCGTTGCGGTTTGAGTTCTTTGGCGACGAGGTCGAGCTGATTGCCGAGATCGACGAGGTCACCGGCGAGATGCTGCGTGAGTACGAGGCCATTCCCGTGTGGCCGGCCTCGCACTACGTGACTGAGAAGCCTAAGGTCAAAGCGGCTCTGAAATCAATCAGCGAAGAGTGCGAGAAGCGTGTGGCCGAGCTCAAGGCGACTGATAAGCTGCTCGAGGCGCAGCGTCTGCAGCAGCGCACCGACTATGATCTTGAGATGCTCGAGACCATGGGTTTTTGTAACGGCATCGAGAACTACTCGCGTCATCTGGACGGTCGAAAACCGGGCGAGCCGCCGTTTACCCTGATTGATTACTTTCCTAAGGACATGCTCTGCATCATCGACGAGAGCCATGTAACGGTGCCGCAGATCCGCGGCATGCACGAAGGCGACCGCTCGCGTAAGGTGACGCTGGTGGAGCATGGTTTTCGTCTGCCTTCGGCACTCGATAACCGCCCGCTTCGTTTCGATGAATTTGAGGCGAGGATTCCCCAGTTCATCTACGTTTCGGCCACGCCGGGCGACTATGAGCTGCGGGTTAGCCAGAACGACGTTGAGCAGATTATTCGTCCGACCGGTCTGCTCGACCCCAAGATCGATGTGCGTCCGGTTCGTGGGCAGATTGACGATCTTGAGGACGAGATTCGCGAGCGCGTTGCCCGCAAGGAGCGCGTGCTGGTGACCACGCTCACCAAGCGCATGGCCGAGGACCTGACCGACCATCTGCTTGATGCCGGCATTAAGGTCAACTACATGCATTCCGATACGGCGACGATGGACCGTGTCGAGATCTTGCGAACGCTGCGCGAGGGAAAGATCGATGTTCTCGTTGGCATTAACCTGCTTCGCGAGGGTCTTGACCTTCCCGAGGTCTCGCTGGTGGCAATTCTCGACGCTGACAAGGAAGGTTTCTTGCGCAACCGCCGTTCGTTGATTCAGACGATTGGCCGTGCGGCCCGTAATGCCGACGGCGAGGTCATCATGTATGCAGACGTTGTGACCGATTCGATGAAAGAAGCCATCGAGGAGACGCAGCGCCGTCGCGAGATTCAGATGGCATATAACGAAGAGCATGGCATTGTGCCCAAGACGGTCCGCAAGGCCATTAACGACATCTCGAGCTTTATTACCGAGGCCGAAAAGACTGTGGGCTCGAAGGGGCGCTCGAGAGGCGATTCGCTGGGTCACGGTGCGTTCTATACGCCCGACGAAAACGGCGAGGGCGCCGCGCCGGAGACGGTGGCGCCCGAGCAGACGCTCGCCGAGCAGCTGGAAGGGCTGCCGCATGACGAGCTCGTGCGGATCGTCGAGACCATGGAGGAAGACATGCGCAACGCTTCCGCCGCCATGGACTTTGAGGAGGCGGCGCGTCTGCGCGATGCCGTCGTTCAGATTCGGGCGATGCTCGAGGGTGCGTCTGAGGACGAGACGATTGAGCGCTTACGTTCGCAGGCCCGCAAGGGTTCCACGTTCGCATCGGGCAGAAAACGCCAGAGTGCACGGTTTAAGAAATAGCGAACATGCCCCGAGTTCCCTGCGGAGCTCGGGGCATGCGTCTTTTGCGCGCTGGAATTCGTGCGTTAGAGGTCTGCGATCAGGGCTTCGGCACAACGAATGCCGTCGGTGGCGGCGCTCATGATGCCGCCGGCATATCCAGCTCCCTCACCGCAAGGGTAGAGGCCCGGGGTCGACACGGCATGGCATGTTCGGTCTCGGGTGACGGTGACCGGTGAGCTCGAGCGAGTCTCCACACCGGTAAGAACAGCATCGGAGCGGTCGTAGCCTCGTAGCTTTTTTCCGAGTAGGGGAAGTCCTAGGCGGAGCGACTCGACGATATGCTGCGGCAAGGCTTCGTCAATTGCCGTCCAGGTCACACCGAGCGGATAGGTGGGCTTTACCTTTCCGGGTGCCTTGCTGGCACGTCCTGCGAGGAAATCTCCGACGAGCTGTGCCGGTGCGTTCCAGTTGGAACCGCCCAGGCGATAGGCGGCCGCCTCGCAGGCGCGCTGGAGCTCAATGCCTGCGAGCGGATTATCGCCGGGAAGGTCGTCAGGTGTGACGTTAACGAGTAAGGCGGCATTCGCGTTGCGCCCGTCGCGGGCATTGAGGCTGGCGCCGTTGACGCACAGATGGCCTTGCTCGGAAGAGGCCGCGACAACCTGTCCTCCGGGGCACATGCAAAACGAGAACACACTGCGGCCGTTGGGGAGATGGGCGACAAGCTTGTAGGGGGCTGCTCCGAGTGCCGGGTGCCCCGCCGAAGGGCCATATTGGGCACGGTCGATGTCGCGCTGTGGATGCTCGATGCGCACACCCATGGCAAAGGTCTTTTGCGCGAGGGCAACGTCATGTTCTTTGAGAAGCTCGAATACGTCGCGGGCGGAATGGCCGCAGGCGAGAATGAGGTGCTTTGTGGCGATTGTCTCGCTTGTGGTTTCTTGGGGCGGTTGGACATCGACGCCGGTGATGGCGCCAGATTCATCGGTTCGAATATCGACGAGCTTTGTTCGATAGCGGACGGTTCCACCGAGCTGCTCGATGCGTTGAGAAATGTTGGTGACGACGGTGGGTAGGATGTCGGAGCCAATGTGCGGCTTGGCGTCCCACAGGATGTCGCGAGGTGAGCCCGCTTTGACGAAGGTCTCAAGAATCAGTCGATGGGCAGGATTCTTGGTTCCCGTGTTGAGCTTGCCGTCCGAGAAGGTCCCTGCGCCGCCCAGGCCAAATTGGATATTGCTTTCGGGGTCGAGGATACGCTCCTTAAGAAAGAGATCAATCGCTTCCGAGCGGCGAAGCGCGGGGTCGCCGCGCTCGATGAGCAGGGGTTTAAGGCCCGCTTCGGCAAGGGTCAGGGCGGCGAAGAGACCGGCGCAACCGGCGCCGACAACGACGGGACGCTCCTTGGGTGCATTCGGGACAGGGTTGGGGAATGAAGGCGCCTCGCCGTCTACCATGCGGATGCGCGAGCGGTCGCGCTCGGCGACGCGGTCGACCACCTCCTGCTCGAGTCGGGAGCTTGTCAGTTCAACTCGAAAGCTCAAAATAAAATGGACATCTCGCTTTTTACGGGCGTCGATTGACTTGCGATGGAGCTCAATGGCTTTAATCTGGGAATCCTCGCATCGCAGGGCTCGTTTGACGGCGCGTCTACCAATAGCAAGGCAGGCGGTTTCGTCGCCGGCCTCATCGAGTGACGCGTGGACTTGGGTGATTTCGATCATCGAGGTCTCCTTAGATGCAAGAAAGAGGCCGCCCGGTGTTCCAGACGGCCCGAATGCGTTTTGATTATAGACTGCGCGGCTATAGGCTGCTTGCAGCGCGAATACCCGAGATCCAAGCCCACGCAAGGTTGAAGCCGCCGCAATCGGCATCTATGTCGAGTGCCTCGCCACAGATGTAAAGTGGGGCGCCTGCCGCGTTGCTCACGCAGAGGTTGGGAGCTGAGACGCTCTCGATGGGCACGCCGCCGCGCGTGACCTGGGCCGAACGCTCCTCTGTCGTTCCCTCGACGAGCAGCTTAAAGTGCTTGAGGATTGAGACCAGATGGATGACGTCGTACGACCCGGGGTGGCACTGTTCGAATGCGGTGCAGACAACGTGAGAGAACTGCGGGGCGAGCATGCCGTCGAGCCAGCGGGGGTCGCGGGGTGAAAAGCCGCCGAGCAACTCAACTCGCTGGTTGAGCATATCGAGCAACTCGTCTTTGGAGAGGTCGGGGAAAACGTCGAGCAGAATCGTGTCTCCGCGCTGGACGCGACGGGAGAGGTTAAAGGCGGCAACGCCCGAGATGCCAAAGGTTCGGAAGAGCACTTCGCCGTCTTCGCGCCAGAGCTCCTCGTGATTGCGGGTGAGCGTCAAACGGGCGCGGACGCGCAGGCCATCCAGCGTCTTGAGCGCAGTCTGGTCGCCGAAGACCGATGCCGACACAGGGCAGAGGACGGGATGCTGCGGTGTGAGGGAAAGATTGAACGTCTTCGCGATGTCGGCGGGGCTGCCGCCCGTAGCGATAATTACGGCCTTTGCCTGCAGCGTCTCGATCTTGCGAGGGGTGTCGGCAAGCGCCTTCCGAAGCGAGCGGACCTCCGTTTTTCGGTTGTCGTGCTTTTTCGCCTTGAGTGCTCGCGCGGGACGGTCTATTTGGAGCGCCCAGCCCTCGGGCGCTTTGAATGCCGAGGCAACGTTTGCTCCACAGATCAAGGTGATACCCAGGTGATTGCAAGCGTTGAGAAGTGCATCGCGCACCGATTCGGCACGAAGGGAGCGCGGATACAGCCGGCCCTCCTCGGAGGTCGTCATGATGCCCAGCGAGGAGAAGAAACTGCCGAGATCTTGCTCGGGCTGGGGACCCATGACGGATTCGACGAATGCGGGGCGGTTGTACCGCTGGAAATCAATTGATTCGTTGGAAAGGTTGCAGCGGCCGTTGCCGGTCGCAAGGAGTTTAAGGCCGCAGGCAACATCGCGCTCAACGATGCAGACGCTTTTGCCTGCGCGTGCGGCCGTAATGGCGGCGGCGAGACCCGAGGCCCCGCCGCCGATTACCAAGACGTCATAGGAGGCGTTTGTGTTCACTTAGGCCTCGGCGGTCTCGTGCGGGGCAATGGCCTCGACGGCGGAGACGGCCTGGGGCAGCATACCGTCGGGCAATGCGGTCTCAACCTCGCCCTTATCGCAAGCCTCGGCGAGTGCCGGATTGATGGGAAGCTGCCCTAGGATCTCGAGGTTGTAACGCTCGGCGACCTCGGGGAGCTTGCTCTTGCCAAAGACCTCGATCTTCTTGCCGCAATCGGGGCACTCGATATAGCTCATGTTTTCGACGATTCCCAGAATGGGGACGTTCATCTTCTCGGCCATGTTGACCGCCTTGGCGACGATCATCGAGACCAGATCCTGCGGGCTCGTGACGATGACGATGCCATCGACGGGCAGCGACTGGAAGACGGTGAGGGCGACGTCGCCCGTTCCCGGAGGCATGTCGACCATCAGGTAGTCGATGGGGCCCCATGAGGTTTCGCTCCAGAACTGCCTGATGGCACCCGCGATAACCGGACCGCGCCAGAGGACGGGGTCGGTTTCGTTTTGGAGCAGCAGGTTAGAGCTCATAATCTTGACGCCGTGCTCGGAGATTTCGGGCAGCATAAGGTTGCCGAGGGCGTGGACGTGACGTCCGCTCATGCCGAACATCTTAGGGATAGAGGGGCCGGTAATATCGGCATCGAGGACGCCGACCTTGTGACCGTGGCGGGAAAGCTCCGTGGCGATGGCGCCGGTGACGAATGACTTGCCGACGCCGCCCTTACCGGAAAGCACGGCGATAACGCGCTTGACCTCGGACAGCGTATTCTCCTCAAATTGCGACGGCGACGTTTGCCCGCCGGCTGCCTGTGCGTGCTCGCAACCCATGTTTGACTCCTTTGTATATGTTGGGGCCGGAGCCCCGCGGTGTGACACGAGCGTCATTGTACCCTCGTTTGCGAGCGGGAGTCATTCATGATGCGTGGCAGGCGATCGGCGGTATTCGAAAGTACGGACCGAGCGTGCGGTCTGCGGCGTCAGACAGCGCAAAAGGTCTGCGAATCTTGTATCACGAACATCTGTGCGCGTCGAGTGCGCTAAACTCATCGTCAGTGTGATTTGAAGTTGTAGGAGGCAAGGAGCTTCCATGTCTGATTCTTCTATCGTTATTCGCGGCGCGCGCGAGCATAACCTGCGCGATATCGATGTTTCCATTCCGCGTGACCAGCTCGTGGTCATAACCGGTCTTTCCGGATCGGGCAAGAGCTCACTGGCGTTCGATACCATCTATGCCGAGGGCCAGCGTCGTTATGTCGAGAGCCTTTCGAGCTATGCGCGTCAGTTTTTGGGCCAGATGGACAAGCCCGATCTGGACTCGATTGACGGCCTGTCGCCGGCCGTGTCGATCGACCAGAAGACGACGTCCAAAAACCCACGCTCGACGGTGGGCACCGTAACCGAGATTTACGACTATCTGCGTCTGCTGTTTGCTCGCGTGGGAACGCCGCACTGTCCTGAGTGCGGTCGTGTCATTGAGCGTCAGACGACCGATCAGGTCGCCGATAAGGTGCTGGCGGCGGGGGAAGGCCGTCGCGCGTTTGTGTTGGCGCCGGTGGTTCGTGGACGCAAGGGCGAATATGCCAAGCTGTTTGAGGACCTGCGTGCGGAGGGCTTTAGCCGTGTGCGCGTCGACGGCGAGGTGCGCTCGCTTGACGACCCTATCGACCTGGACAAGAAGTTCAAACACGACATTGAGGTCGTGGTCGACCGTATCGTGATTCGAGAGAACTCCCTGGGTCGCATTGCCGAGTCCGTTGAGCAGGCGACGGCACTGGCGCACGGTAACGTGAACGTGTACATGCTGCCCGACCGCGACGCTCCCGAGGGAACCGAGGGCGAGCTGCTGGAGTATTCGCTGGCACTGGCGTGCCCGGAACATGGGCATTCCATCGACGACCTGCAGCCGCGCGATTTCTCGTTCAACGCGCCCTATGGTGCATGTCCCGAGTGCGATGGCTTGGGCTTTAAAAAGACGGTCGATGCCGAGGCGCTGATTGAAGACCCCTCAAAGTCGATTGCCGACGGAGTTTTTGGCAGCCTGTTCGGCAATTCCAACTATTATCCGCAGATTTTTGCTGCGGTCTGCAAGCACTTTAAGGTGAGTGCCGATACGCCATGGGAGGACCTGCCCCCGCGGGTGCGTCGTGCGTTTTTGGATGGCATGGGCGACACGAAGATTTCGGTCGACTATCAAAAGCTCGATGGGCGTCGCAGCCAGTGGGACACTAAGTTCTCGGGCGTGCGCAACATCCTGTACGAGCGCTACAGCGAGACGACGAACGAGAACACCAGGGCTCGCTTGGAGAAATACATTCGCGAAGAGCCATGCTCGAGCTGTCACGGTGCTCGCCTGCGTCCCGAGATGCTTGCCGTCACCGTGGGCGGCAAGTCCATTTACGATGTCTGCTGCCTGTCGTGTCGCGAGTCTCTCGAGTTTTTTGAGGGCCTGGAGCTTACCGAGCGTCAGCAGTTTATCGGCGGGCGCATCGTCAAGGAAATCCTGGAGCGCCTGCGTTTTCTGGTCGATGTCGGACTCGACTATCTGACGCTCGATCGCGCCTCGGCGACGCTTTCCGGCGGTGAGGCCCAACGCATTCGCCTGGCAACGCAGATCGGCGCCGGCCTCATGGGCGTTCTGTACATTCTGGACGAGCCGTCGATCGGCCTTCACCAACGCGATAACGAACGCCTGATCAAGACGCTCGAGCGCTTGCGCGATATCGGTAATACCGTTATCGTCGTCGAGCACGACGAAGATACAATTCGCGCTGCCGACTATGTGATCGATATGGGTCCCGGTGCGGGCGTTAACGGCGGACACGTGGTCGCCGCGGGAACGCCTGCCGATATCATGGCATGCCCCGATTCCATGACGGGTGCCTATTTGACCGGCAAGCGGATGATCCGCGTGCCCGATGAGCGCCGCAAGCCCGGCCGCGGCTGTCTTAAGATCACGGGTGCCCGCGCTAATAACCTCAAAAACGTTACCGCCAAGATTGAGTTCGGTACGCTCACGGTCGTTACCGGTGTTTCGGGATCGGGCAAGAGCTCCCTGGTCACCGATACGATTGCGCCCGCGCTTACGAATGCCATCCATCGTTCGACGCGTCCCGTGGGGCCGTACAAGAAGATTGAGGGCATTGAGTGCATCGATAAGGTAATCGATATCGACCAGTCACCGATCGGTCGCACGCCGCGTTCGAACCCTGCGACCTATATTGGCCTGTGGGATGATCTGCGTGCGCTATTTGCAAGCACGCCGGAGTCGAAGGCCCGCGGCTACTCGCCGGGACGTTTCTCCTTTAACGTGAGCGGCGGTCGCTGCGAGGCGTGCAAGGGCGATGGCCAGATCAAGATCGAGATGCACTTCCTTCCCGATATCTATGTCCCCTGTGAGGTATGTGGCGGCAAGCGTTATAACCGCGAGACACTCGAGGTTACCTACCGCGGCAAGACAATCTCGGACGTGCTCGACATGAGTGTCACCGAAGCACTGGCTTTCTTTGGGAATATTCCGCAGATTAAGCGCAAGCTGCAGACCCTATATGACGTGGGTCTGGGCTACGTGAGCTTAGGCCAGCCCGCTACGACGCTTTCGGGCGGCGAGGCGCAGCGCGTGAAGCTCGCCAAGGAGCTTCATCGTCGTCAGACAGGCAAGACGTTCTACATTTTGGACGAGCCCACAACCGGCCTTCATTTTGAGGATGTTCGCCAGCTGCTCGACGTGTTGCAGCGCCTGGTCGATGCGGGCAACACGGTTCTGGTGATCGAGCACAACCTTGATGTCATCAAGGTCGCCGACCGCCTGATCGATATGGGCCCCGAGGGCGGCAATGGCGGCGGAACCGTCGTGGTCTCAGGCACGCCCGAGCAAGTCGCGGCATGTTCGCAGAGCTACACGGGCAAGTTCTTGGCGCCGCTGCTCAAGCGTGACCGTGAGCGTCAGGCGCAGCTCGACGCGCAGTAAAGAGACGTTGTAGTACCGACGCGCCACCGATTCCTTCTGATTCGGTGGCGCTTCTGTGTGTCGAGATGGCATATGCGGCGGAATTGGCCCTATACTTAATCCTTGCGTCGCTCTGCGAGGGAAAGGATGTGCCATGGCAAAGGCTGTTAAGACGCCAAAAACCAATGCGATGCGCGAGCTGGAAAGCGCCGGCATCTCCTATATTCTCCATACGTACGAAGACGATGGCGATGAATCGTCGGGTCTGGGCGTCGCGATTTCCGAGCAGCTTGGCGAGGAGCCCGGTCAGGGATTTAAGACCCTGGTCTGCACGACGCCGTCCAACGACCATGTCGTGTGCTGCATTCCCGTTGCCGACGAGCTCGACCTCAAGGCCGCCGCGCGCGCCGCAGGCGAAAAGTCGCTGACCATGATGCATGTCAAAGATTTGCTTGCCGCGACGGGATATGTCCGCGGCGGTTGCAGCCCGGTCGGTATGAAAAAACGCTTCCGGACGCTGATCGATGAGACATGCGTCCTTTGGGATACCATTTTTATCTCGGGTGGCAAGCGCGGCTATCAGCTTGAGCTTGCTCCCGATGACTTAGTTGCATTTTGCGGGGCGACGGTTGCCCCGATCACGAGAGAGGACTGAGCGATGCCGCAGGAAGAATCAAAGCGCGGAGCTCACTTTGCAAAAGGGTCGGCTCCTCAGGCGCCCGCGCCCGAGGCTGCTTCGTTCGATAACGAGATTCGAAACGCCTGGTCCGCTGCCGCTGACCCGGGCGAGACGGCCGTGTACTTGCGTGCCGCCGGTGCCGGCACGGCGCTTCCCCGTACGGTTCTTTCTTCGGCTCGTCCCGATGAGACGGCTGTCTTTTTGGCCGCCGCTCAATCGAGCGCCAGCGTGACGCCGGTCGCCTCCGAGGCTCCTCGTGTGCCGCGTCCCGATGAGACGGCGGTGTTTTTGATGGCAGCCCAGGGAAAGAGCACGCCGCAGAGCGCTCCTGTCGTTCGTTCCGCCAAGCCCGCGGCTCATGATGATGACGAGCCGCTTCTTTCGGATGACGAATGGTCGCCGCTTGGTTCGACTGATCCCGTCGAGGGCGTGGCCATCGACGGTGATGACGACTGGGACCCTCTGTCGTTTTCTGCCCGAACCGTCGCCGCCAAAGAAGTTGACACGGTGTTTGGCGACCATGCCATATTCGATGATGATGCCGTATCCGGTAACAACATGCCGACCAGCGATGACGCCGCGCCTGCTGATGACGCCGTTTTGGTTGACGATCCCTTTGCGATGACCGGCTCCTTTACCGTCGTGGACGATTTGCCGCCACAAGATGAGGTTCATGAGGACTCTCAGGACGACGTAGACGATATGGGTTCGTCGGACTACTCCACGGTTGGTCGTTCTGCTGGCCTCATGACCGTGCTGACCATCGTGTCGCGCGTCACCGGGTTTATCCGCACGTGGGCCATGGCGGCCGCCATCGGCATGTCGCTGCTCTCGTCCTCCTATCAGGTTGCCAACAACCTGCCCAACATGCTCTACGAGCTCGTGATGGGCGGCATGCTCGTTACGGCGTTTTTGCCGGTGTATATGGGTGTGAGGCGCGAGCAGGGCCGCGAGGCATCGAACGAGTATGTCGGCAACCTGCTCGGTATTCTGCTTCTGGTGCTAGGCGGCATCTCGCTGCTGGGCACCGTGTTTGCTCCCGGCTTTATCTGGACGCAGTCGTTCCTTTCGGGTAATGGCGACAGCATGGATACCGCTGCGTTCATGTTCCGCTTCTTTGCTATCCAAATTCTATTTTATGGCTTGGGCTCGGTGTTCTCGGGCGTTCTCAACGCACACCGCGACTACTTCTGGTCGACGTTTGCCCCGGTTCTCAACAATGTCATCGTCATCGCCAGCTTTATGGGCTTTGCTCCCGTGTCTGCACAATTTGGCGAGCAGGTCGGTATTATCTTGATCGCAGCTGGTACGACCCTCGGCGTCTTTGTCCAGATGGCCTGCCAGATTCCCGCGCTCGGCAAGCATGGCGTGCATCCTCATATCCATATCGACTTTAAGGACCCCGCGCTGCGACAGACGATTGCGCTTGGTATCCCGACGCTGCTCGCCACGGTGTGCATGTTTGTCTCGACTTCCATTACCAATGCCGCCGCGCTGGTGGTGCAGCCCGAGACCGGCCCTTCCGTCATCGCATATGCGCGCCTGTGGTACACGCTGCCCTATGCGCTGATCGCCGCCTCGCTTTCGACGGCACTCTATACCGAACTCTCTCACGATGCACAGGAGAAGGATTACGACAGCGTCCGCACGGGCATTTCGCGCGGTGTCGCCCAGATGCTCTTCTTCCTGATTCCGTTTGCGATGTACCTGATCGTCTTCGCCCGTCCGCTCAACATGATCTACTGCGCCGGCAAGTTCGATGAATCCGGTGTGGCGCTGGTGTCGGAGTTCCTTATCTATCTGGCACTTTCCCTGCCGCTCTACGGCGTGGTCGTGCTGATGCAGAAGAGCTTCTCGGCCCTGCTCGATATGAAACCTTATAGCCGCTATTGCCTGTACTCCGCTATCGGTCAGGCCGGTTCGGTGCTGCTGTTTGGCGTGGTATTGGGCTACGGTATGCCGGCAATTGCGCTTTCGTACGTCGTTGACTACGTGGTCTTGGTCGGATGCTCGCTGTGGTGGCTGCGCCGTCGTCTACATGGCCTTCAGGTCAAGTCTATCCTGCACGGCGGTTTCTTCGGCCTGTTGTTCGGTGGCTTGGGCGCTGCCACGGGCGCCGGCGTCATGTGGGCACTTGAGCACTTTGTCGGAATGCTTGGCAGCTCGATCCTCATTACCCTGGGCTACGTTTGTGTTGCAGGCGTCGTCTCGCTCGCCGTGACTTTTGGCCTTGCCTTCGTCTTTAAGATGCCCGAGGTCTCGGCGCTGCTTCGTCGCAAGTAGGTGCGCGTGGCAGGTCACGACAACATTCCAACACTTGCCGAACAGGTTTCGCGCGTTCCCACGCAACCCGGCTGCTACCTTTGGAAAGATGCCAAGGGCGATGTCATCTATGTGGGCAAGGCGAAAAACTTGCGTGCCCGTATGCGTCAATATGTGACGCTGCAGGACGAGCGTCAAAAGATTCCGCTCATGATGCAGCTGGTGGCGAGCTTCGACTATATCGTGGTGGAGACCGAGCACGAGGCATTGGTGCTCGAGCGCAATCTGATTGGCCAGTACCATCCGTACTTTAACGTCGATCTCAAAGACGATAAAAGCTATCCCTTTATCGCCATTACCAAGAGCGACTTGTTTCCGGCTATTAAATACACGCGAGAGCGTCATAAACCGGGAACGCGCTATTTTGGCCCCTATACCGATAGCCGTGCGGCGCGTGAGACCATCGATACGCTACGCAAGGTTATTCCTATTTGCTCGGCATCCTGTGCGGAATGGCGCCGCTGCCGACGCATTGTCGAATCTCATAAGGGCGAAGAAGACATCGTTAATATGATTTGCGCGCAAAACGGGCGTCCCTGCTTTGACTACCATGTCGGGCGCGGGCCGGGCGCATGCGTCGGTGCGATTTCCCCTGCCGACTATGCCAAGAACGTCAAGCGTGTCGAACGTTTCTTGTCGGGCCATCGCAAGGATGTCGTCGACGAGCTTACGTCCGAGATGACGGAGGCAGCCGAGACGCTCGATTTTGAGCGTGCGGCGCGCGTCAAGCGTCGCCTGGAAGTCATTAGGGGCCTGGACGATCGCCAACAGGTCGTTTTTCCATCAAGCGTCGATATTGACGTCATCGGCTTCTATCGCGAAGAGACTATCTCTGCCGCCTGTGTCTTTGTCGTTCGCGAGGGCAGAACGGTTCGAACTTGTGAGTTCATCCTCGATAAAGGCCTGGATGTCGACGAGGAAGAGCTTCAATCGGGCTTTCTTAAGCGCTATTACGACGAGACGGCTGATATTCCAGCCGAGATCAATCTCTCTGTCGAGCTTGAGGATGCCGAAGCGTTGGGGGGGTGGCTTGCGGCCAAGCGCGAACGCTCTTGCCATCTCCATAGGCCGCAGCGCGGCGAAAAGCACCGCCTGCTCGATATGGCTTCCAAAAATGCGCGCCATGCCCTCATGCGCTACATGATGCGCACGGGGTATGCTGACGATCGCACCAATCAGGCGCTCCTGGAGCTCGAAAGCGCGCTGGCGCTGCCTGCGCCGCCGTTGCGCATCGAGTGCTTCGATATCTCGACGTTGCACGGCACCTTTACCGTCGCTTCGATGGTGGTATTTACCAACGGCCGTGCCGACAAGGGCCAGTATCGTCGCTTTAAAATTCAGGCCGAATTGGACGAGGCGAATGACTTCGTATCGATGTCCGAGGTTCTGGGGCGTCGTTATGCTCCCGAGCGCATGGCGGACGAGCGCTTTGGCTCGCGCCCCGATTTGCTCGTTGTCGATGGCGGCAAGCCGCAATTGACCGCTGCAATTAAGCAACTTGAGGCGCTCGGCCTCGATATACCAGTTTGCGGCTTGGCAAAGGCCGATGAGGAGGTTTTCGTGCCGTGGGACGAGACTCCCGTCGTGCTGCCGACCGGCTCCGCTTCGCTTTATCTGATCAAGCAGGTTCGCGATGAATCCCACCGATTTGCGATTACGTTCCACCGCGAGTTGCGCGATAAGGCTATGACGGTTTCGGTGCTTGACGACGTTCCGGGCGTGGGGCCCACCAGAAAACGTGCCATTATGCGCCATTTTGGCTCGATGAAGCGTTTGCGCGCAGCAAGCGAGCAGGAGATTGCAGAAGTTCGAGGCGTTCCGGCCGATGTCGCCAAAGCGGTCCACGAGGCACTTGTTGCATGGAATGCCGAACGCGCCCAGGCATCGGCCAGCCGATCCGAAAACTAAACGTGCTTCTAAACAACTGATATACATGATTGGCCGATTTTCAATCATTTATTTCGCGGCGATTACCTGTCGATTTCGGGTTTTATTAACGCTAAAACGTTTGACTAGCCATGGTGAACAACCCTGCTATCCTGCGGGTTGACGATGACTGATATCTCACCTCGTCGATACATACTGTCTGGCGAATCGTTTGTCAATGAATTCGGTGAACGGTAGTAAATACCGTTCAAGCGTATGTATGTATCGGTCGCCGAGCGCGGCACCTCAGTTGGGTTCGTCGGTAGGTAAGGTATATATCGTCCGCAAGTTGCGCGGGGGCAAGTCTAGGTGCTCCCGGGTAAGATTCTCTATTGATAGGAGAAGACATGGCCATCATCAACAAGGGTATGTCCAGGCGTTCGTTCCTCGGCCTCACCGGCAGCGTCGCTGCTGTCGCAGGGCTTGGTCTCACCGGCTGCGGTGGCAGCTCCAACGACGAGGGTTCCGCTTCCGGTTCCGCCGATTCCGCCAACCGTGGCGGCGGTGTGATTACCGCTGGTTCCGCTTACGCTCCGTCCAGCTTCGATCCCGCCAGCACCGGCTCCGCTGTGGGCCTGGGTGCTAACTGGCACGTCGTCGAGGGTCTCTACGGCATCGATTACCACGACTACAGCACCTTCAACGAGCTCGCCACCGACGATCCCAAGTCCGTGGACGACACTACCTTCGAGGTCACCATCCGCAAGGGCGCCAAGTTCTCCGATGGTACCGAGGTCACTGCTGACGACGTCGTCGCTTCCTACACCGCTTGCGCTGCTTCCGCTACCTATGCTCCGTTCTTCCAGCCCTTCGAGTCCATCGAGGCCAAGGATGCCAGCACTGTAACGGTCAAGACCAAGGTCCCCAACTTCTCCCTGCTCAAGGATCGTCTGGCCATCATCCGTGTTACCCCGGCTACTCAGTCCGAGGAGGATCGCGCCAAGCAGCCGATCGGTTCCGGCCCCTGGATGTACGACTCTATCTCCGATACCGAGATCACCCTGGTTCCCAACCCCGAGTACAACGGTGAGTATGCTGCCGAGGATAAGAAGATCCAGTACAGCATCCTGACCGACCCCACCGCTCGCGTTACCGCCCAGCAGGAAGGCTCCACGCTCGTTATGGAGCTCGTCACCGCTGACGCCGTCGACCAGCTCGAGAGCGCTGGCTGCAAGATCGACAACGTCCAGGGCTTCGGCACCCGCTTCATCATGTTCAACGTCGCCAAGGAGCCTTGGAACAACGTCAAGGTCCGTCAGGCTGTCATGTATGCGCTCGACACCGAGAAGATGGTCAGCAACACCTTCGCCGGCCTTGCCACCGCTGCCAGCTGCTACCTGCCCAAGAGCTTCACCAACTATCATGAGGCTTCCACGGTGTACAAGACCGACGCCAAGAAGGCTAAGAAGCTCATCGAGGAGTCTGGCATCACCCCGGGTGCCATCACCCTGCGCACCACCGACAACGAGCAGATTAAGGGCATGGCCGCCCAGGTCAAGAACGACCTCGACGCTCTCGGCTTCGATGTGACCATCCAGACCGATACCTCGCCGGCCACTTACGCTGCCATCGACGGCGGCGAGGCCTACGATATCCTCCTTGCCCCTGGCGATCCTTCCTGCTTCGGCGCCGACCCCGACCTGCTGCTCAACTGGTGGTACGGCGACAACGTCTGGATGCAGACCCGTTGCCCGTGGAAGGAGTCCGCTGAGTGGCAGAAGCTCCACGGCCTCATGGACGAGGCTCTTGCCGCCGAGGGCGACGAGCAGCAGAAGAAGTGGAACGAGTGCTTCGACATCATTGCCGACAACGCCGTTCTGTACCCCGTTGTCCACGTCAAGACCGTCTCCGCTTCCTGGGACGATCCGTCCACTGCACCCAACGGCGAGGCCCTCGATGGCTTCAAGGGCATCGGCACGACGAGCATGTCCTTCAGGGGCGTTGCGACCGTCAAGGCGTAAGACTCGCTTGAGTCTGTATGCAGGATGTCGGTCGTTGGGACCGTATCCTCATAGTTGAAACAAAGACCCGGGCGGCAACGATGTCGCTCGGGTCTTGTAATGAGTATCCGTACTCATATACCAGTTGGTCCTACCGACAAAAGAAAGGGGAGAGAACGTGAACAACTTGCTACGTTTGATTGGAAGGCGTCTTGTGGCGCTGCCGATCATGGCATTGGGCGTCACCGTCCTGGTGTTCTTCCTTATGTCGTTCTCCAAGACCGACCCCGCCTACACGGCGTTGGGTGACGGTGCCTCGCCCGAGGCGGTTGCCGAGTACCATGAGAAGTATGGTCTGGACGACCCCTGGCCCGTGCGCTACGTGCGCTATATGGGCGATTTGATCCATGGCGACATGGGCACCTATGGTGCTGCTCGCAACTCCGTTGCCAAGCGCATCTCCACGGCCCTGCCCGTCACGATGCAGCTGACCTTTATCGGTCTTGCTATCGGTGCGGTCGTTTCGTTTTTGCTCGGCGTCATCGCGGCACTGTATCGCGACAAATGGCCGGACCAAGTGATCCGCGTCTTTTCCATCGCCGGCTTGGCAACCCCGTCGTTCTGGCTTGCCGTTCTGTTGATCCTGCTGTTCTCTTCCTACCTTAAGGTGCTCCCGGCATCGGGTGCTCTGCCTCACTTCACCACGAATCCGGTTGGCTATCTGGGACGTATGATCATGCCCGCCATCGCCTTGGCATTTCCGCTGACGGGCCAGATGACTCGTATCGTGCGTACCGCCATGGTCGAGGAGCTCGACAAGGATTATGTCCGTATGGCTCGCGGCGCCGGCGTTCCCGAGAAGGTCGTCGTCGGCATCAACGTTCTTCGCAATGCGCTGATCACCCCGGTCACCACCCTCGGTCTTAAGATCGGTTACCTCATGGGCGGCGCTGTCGTCATCGAGGTTATCTTCAACCTCCCCGGCATGGGCACCGCGATTCTGCAGGGCGTTCAGGGCAACGAGGCGAACCTGGTTCAGGGCGTCGTTATCGTCGTTGCTCTTGCCTTCATCATCATCAACATCGTGGTTGACATGCTCTACCTGCTCATCAACCCGCGCATCAGGACGGTGTAGATTATGGTAAAGATTCGAGAGAAGCAAACCGAGCAGCTCGAGAAGGCTGCCTCCAAGGGGCTCAAGCTCGGTGGCTGGAAGAAGATGACGCTGTCTTCTAAGATTGCCGCCGTCGTGCTGGTGCTGGTCGCCCTGACTGCGATCCTGGCGCCCCTTCTTGCCCCCTATAGCCCGGTCGAGATCTTTACGGCTCGCCAGGCTCCCGGCAACGGATTTATCTTCGGTACCGACGATAAGGGTCGCGACATTCTGTCGCGTATGCTCTACGGTGGTCGTTACTCGCTGATTATCGGCTTTGGCGCCACTGCCATGGCTCTGGTCTGCGGCTCGGTCGTGGGCGCCCTTGCAGCGGTTTCGCGCAAGGCCGTCTCCGAGACGATCATGCGTATCCTGGACATCATCATGTCCATCCCGGGCATCGCCCTCGCGGCCGTCTTCGTCTCCATCCTGGGCAACTCCGTGCCGTCGATTATCTTCGCCATCGGCTTTATGTACACTCCGCAGATTGCCCGTATCGTGCGCGCCAACATCGTGTCCGAGTACGGCGAGGACTATGTCCGCGCGGTCATCGTTTCCGGCGCCAAGGCTCCGTGGATTTTGATCAAGCATGTTCTGCGTAACTGCATCGCCCCGATCATGGTCTTCACCGTTACCCTGGTCGCCGACGCCATCATCTTCGAGGCCTCGCTGACCTTCATCGGCGCTGGTATCCAGGAGCCCACCGCTACCTGGGGCAACATCCTCGCCGACGCCCGCGGCGGCGTGCTCGCCGGCCGTTGGTGGCAGGCGCTGTTCCCGGGCCTGGCCATCATGATCACCTGCCTGGCGCTCAACATCCTCTCCGAGGGCATTACCGACGCCATGGCCGCTGCTCCCTCCGCCGCCCTGGATCCTACCGATTCCTCCAAGCGTCGCGAGGCCGACCTGCTGGTCTCCGACCCCGTTCGCGCCTACAAGGAGCAGGCCCAGTCCCTCTCCGCTCGCCTTGGCGCCCTGCGCGATGTCGAGCTCAAGCGTGACGATCGCCACGTGCCCGACGAGTCTGTCGAACCGATTCTCTCGGTCCGTGACTTCTGCATTCAGTTTGAGCATCACGGTGATATCAACGTCGTCGACCATGTCAACTTTGACGTTCGTCCTGGTCAGACCATGGGCCTGGTGGGCGAGTCCGGTTGCGGTAAGTCCATCACCACGCTGGCCATCATGGGCCTGACCGATGAGGACGAGCACCTTTCCGGCGAGGTCCTCTGGGAGGGCCGTGACCTGCTCAAGATGAGCAAGAAGGAGTGGTTCGGCCTGCGTGGTACCGATATCGCTATGGTCTATCAGGACGCCCTGTCCTCGCTTAATCCCTCCATGCTCATCTCTGCCCAGATGAAGCAGCTCACCAAGCGCGGCGGAACCCGCAGCGCCGAGGAGCTCCTGGAGCTCGTCGGCCTCGATCCCAAGCGCACGCTCGAGAGCTATCCGCACGAGCTTTCCGGCGGCCAGCGTCAGCGTGTCCTGATCGCTATGGCCCTTACCCGCGACCCCAAGCTGGTCATCTGCGACGAGCCCACGACCGCTCTGGACGTTACCGTCCAGAAGCAGGTCATCAAGCTGCTCAACGATCTTCAGGCCAAGCTCGGCTTTGCCATGATCTTCGTTTCGCATGACCTGGCTCTGGTCGCCGAGGTCGCCCATAACATCACGGTTATGTACGCTGGCCAGGTTATCGAGCAGGCGCCCACCAAGGAGCTGCTCACTAACCCGATCCACGAGTACACCCGCGGTCTTCTGGGTTCCGTTCTGTCCATCGAGAGCGGTTCGGGCCGCCTGCACCAGGTGCCCGGCGCCGTTCCGAGCCCGCGCGATTTCCCCAAGGGCGATCGCTTCGCGCCCCGCTCGAGCCACCCGCGTATTGGCCTGGACACCCGTCCGGTCTTCAAGCGCGTGCCCGGCACCGAGCACTTCTATTCCGAGCTCCCCGACGAGGTGCTCAAGGCAAATGGTTTGACCCCTCACGCGGAGGTGATGTAGATGAGCGATACCGCAGTCAACGGCGTCGAGCCGATCATCTTCCTTGATGACGTCCACGTCACCTTTAGGACCCGTACCGGCTCGATTCTGCACCCCAACCTGGTTCACGCCGTCCAGGGTGTAACGATTAAGCTCATGCCCGGTCAGACGATCGGCATCGTCGGCGAGTCCGGTTGCGGTAAGTCCACCACCGCTAACGTCATGTGCGGCCTGCAGGCCCCCACGAGCGGCAAGGTCTACTTTAAGGGCAAGGACGTTACCAAACGTACCGCCGAGGACCGTCGCCACATGGGTCGCGTCATCTCGGTCGTGTTCCAGAACCCGGCCACGGCGCTCAACCCCCGCATGGTCGTTCGCGAGCAGCTGCTCGACCCCATGCGCGTCCACAACCTGGGTACCGAGGCCGAGCAGGAGAAGCGCGTCAAGGAACTCTTGGAGCTCACCGGTCTGCCCAGCTCCGCTGCCGAGGTTCTTCCCGGCCAGCTTTCGGGCGGCCAGCGTCAGCGCGTCGCAATTGCCCGTGCCCTGTCGCTGAACCCCGATGCCATCATCGCCGACGAGCCCACCTCGGCTCTGGACGTTTCGGTCCGCGCGCAGATTCTGAACCTGCTGACCGACCTTAAGAAGGAGCTCGGCCTGGCCATGGTGTTCATCAGCCATGACATCCAGACGGTCCGCTATATCTCTGACGACATCATCGTTATGAATGGCGGCAAGATCGTCGAGCAGGGCGAGGCCAAGCAGGTCTTCCAGCACCCCCAGGACCCCTACACCAAGATGCTGCTCGGCGCTGCGCCGTCGCTGCTGCATCCCAAGCTCGGCGAGTAGCCTCGCTTTCCCTCCCGTGCGCCCGGTTCCCTTGCCGGGCGCACCTCCGTTGCGATTTCGAAAGGTTGGGTTCACGAGCCATGCCAAGTGCTCAGGAGCTACAACATCAATTTGGTGAATATCGAGGCGCCATGCCCCGTCCATCAGATTTCGATCTCTTTTGGAAGGATCGCATGGCCGAGGCCGACGCCGTCGGGCTTGACTATGCGATCGAGACGGCATCGGTCAACGATGCCGCGACCTGCCAGCTTTTCGACCTCTGGTATACCGGCATGTGTGGCGCTCGCCTGCATGCCAAGTACCTTAAGCCCGTCTCGGACGAGCCCGTGCCATTGGTGCTTCAGTTCCATGGGTATCCGGGTGCAAGCCGCAGCTGGTTTGAGCAGGCGTCGTTTGCGGGCATGGGCATGGCACTCATCGCCCTCGACTGCCCCGGCCAAGGAGGTCCCTCCGAGGACATTGGTGGATTTGAGGGCACAACGGTCGCGGGCCATATCGTCGCCGGTATCGACGGCGACCCGGCCAACCTCTACTATGTCCGCTTGCACCAAGATATTCGCATCCTGTGCCGCATCGTTCGCGAGCTCGAGGGCATCGATCTTGCCCGCGTGTTTGTGAACGGCGCGTCTCAGGGCGGCGGTTTGGGCATTGCGACCTGTGCACTTAACAGCGAGCTTATCAATCGCGCCGCCATCCTCTATCCCTTCCTGTCAGATTTTCGCCTGGTCTGGGATTTGGATGCCGATGACATTGCCTACGAGGGCCTGCGCTATTGGTCTCGCTGGTTTGACGAGGACTCGACTCGTATTGACGAAGCCTATGCCAAGCTGGCGTACTTCGATTCCAAGAACTTTGCCCCTATGGTCAAATGCCCCGTGCTGTTTGGCACCGGCACAGCCGATATCGTCTGTCCGCCAGCGACGCAGTTTGCGGTCTATAACAACCTGACCTGCGAAAAGCGTCATGAGTTCTTTGAAGGCTTTGGCCACGAGGAGATTCAGGATTTTGACGATTTGATCATTCCGTTTTTCTGCAAGGGAGGGGAGGCTCATGTCTAAGTGCGAGAGCAATGTTGACGAGCTGATTGTCCCCGGGCTTGTGGGAATTCCTGGAACGGTTTCGTCAAGGCTCTCCGATTTCCGGGATTGGCGCGGCGATGCTTCGGCGGATGTTTCCGAATTAGAGACAGCCGCTTCGGACCTTGAGGTTTGCGGGCTGACTGTTACGGCGATTGATTTCGCCAATCCGTGCGCGCGCTACTCCGAGGTTTCCTTTGAGCTCGGCGGGTATGTCGTGCACGGCCGTTTGATTGAGCCCTCAGGCCGCGCCCGAGCATCCGAGCTTGTTCCGCTCTGTCTGATGTTTCACGACATCGATCGACCCGTGCGTGGATGGCATCACATGACGAGGTTTGCCGCCATGGGGTATGCCGTGCTTGCACTAGACGACGTTGTTGCTGGTGCGGACGACCTGCAGTGGGGGATTGCTTCGCCCGCTTTTGTCGGGCGCGTCCGTTGGGGCTGCGCGTTGGCGAAGGTTGCGCGAAATCTTGATGGCGTGGACCCCGACCGCATCTTTGCATGGGGCGAGGGTCTTGGCGGCGGAGTCGCGCTGGCGGTTTCTGCTCTGGACGAGCGGGGCCTTGCCTGCACGGCGGTTGCCAATCCAATTCCCGGCGGCCTCGAGGCTCTGTCGTCTCGGGTGCGCGGATCGGTGCTCATGGGCACATCACTCATGGATGCCGTGAGCGATCCCAAGGGCCAGTTTGCCGTATTCAACGGTCTTGAGTGTGACCGGAGGCATATCATCTATGCCAAATACGCTCACGAGCGCATCAATGCGTTCGAAAACGAAGTCGTCGACTTTTTTAACCAAACGTTCCACCCGTGTTCTTTGGCCTAGGCGGCCTGGACACTGCCAACAAGAGTGGGCGGCACAGGGCCGCTCGCCAGACAACTAAGGAGATTCTTGTGGCAACTCAGAAATTCACCGGCGTTATCCCTCCCGTCGTTGTTCCCGATACCGAAGATCATCAGCTCGATGTTGTCTCCTTTGAGCGTAGCATCAACCGCATGATCGACGCCGGCGTCGATGGCCTGTTCTTCTTGGGCTCTTCGGGTGAGGTCGTCTTCTCCACCGATGAGCGCCGTCGCCAGATCATCGCCGAGGCCGTCCGTATCGTCGACCACCGCGTGCCTGTTCTGGTCGGTATCATCGATACCGAAACCGAGCGCATGATCGAGCACGGCAAGGTCGCTCAGGAGCTGGGCGCCGATGCCCTCGTCGCCACCTGCCCGTTCTATGCCCTGCAGGGCATGACCGAGGTCGAGGAGCACTTCCGCATCCTGCACGAGGAACTCGACCTGCCCATCTTTGCCTATGACATCCCCGTGTGCGTCCACACCAAGCTCCCCTGGAAGCTCCTTGCCAAGCTCGGCGCCGAGGGCGTCCTGGCCGGCGTCAAGGATTCCTCGGGTGATGACATCTCGTTCCGCTACCTCGTTCAGGAGAACGAGAAGAACGGCCATCCGATGAGCATCCTCACCGGTCACGAGGTTGTTGTCGACGGCGCTTACCTCGGTGGTGCCGACGGCTCTGTCCCGGGTCTCGCTAACGTTGAGCCCGAGGGCTACGTGCGTCAGTGGAAGGCCGCTCAGGCCGGCGACTGGGCTACCGTCAAGGCTGAGCAGGATCGTCTCAATGAGATTTCGCACATCTGGGACGTCACCTCGGGCGTCCAGGGCTATGCCGGTGGCGTCGGCGCCTTCAAGACCGCTATGAACCTCATGGGCATCTTCGACAGCCCGACCATGCCGCGCCCGGTGAAGGCCATGACCGGCGAGAACGTCGAGGCGATTAAGAAGGTCCTCCAGGACAACGGTCTCCTGTAAAGATTCCCCAGGCACCCGATCTTGGGGCTCAAGTGGTCGGGCGTGACCCATTAGGTCAACGCCCGACCACTTTCACCCCAACCTCGGGCACCTGGGAAACCTTTATCATGCTGCGGCGATAACACCGCCTTCATTTCCTGTAGTTGTTTTTATCTCCTAAGGAGAACGACATGGAGAACAAGTACGTCTGCTCTGTCGACATCGGCGGAACTAAGATCGCGACCGCCATTATGGAGTACCCGGCTGACGGCAGCGTGCCCCATCCCGTATTTGAGGCCGAGGTTCCTACTGAGGCCCAGGAGGGCGGCGAGGCCGTCTTCCAGCGTATCGAGGCGTCCATCAAGGCCGCTCTTGAGGCGAATCCCGATGTCGAGGTTCTCGGTGTCGGTATCGGTGCCGCAGGCGTCGTCGATCCCAAGACGGGCGCCATCGCGTATGCCAACGAGATCATGCCCGGCTGGTCCGGCGTTCAGTTGGGGCCGCGTCTGCGCGAGGACCTTGGTCTCCCCGTTGCCGTGGTGGGCGACGTGCAGGCTCATGCTCTGGGCGAGGCCCACTGGGGCGTCGGCAAGGGCAAGTTCTCCGTTTTGTGCTTGGGCATCGGCACGGGCATCGGCGGCGCATATGTCGAGAACGGCCGTGTGATGCAGGGCTTCCATGGTGCTGCCGGTCATATGGGCCACATCGAGTGCTCGGCTGCCGCTGGCATTCCCTGCGCCTGTGGACGTTCCGGTCATCTTGAGTCGGTTGCTTCCGGCACTTCCATTGGTCGTATGTACGATGAGCGCTTCGGTCGAGTTGACCCCAGCCGTCCTTCGGTCGGTCGCGACGTGAACGACCTGTGCCGTGCGGGCGACGCAAAGGCGACCGAGGTCATCCATGACGCCGGCTTTGCGCTGGGCGCCAGCTTGGGCTCGCTTGCCAACATCTTGGATCCCGAGGTCATCGTGCTTTCGGGAGGTGTGATTCACCAGGGTCCCGATTGGCGTTCGCAGACGTGGAAGGACTCGGTGCACGAGGGCTATGCCAGCCAGGCGCTCGATCCGCTTCAAAACACGCCGATTCTCATCGGGTCTCTGGAGGGCGATGCTCCGCTCATCGGTGCCGCCGAACACCTTCTTGCGTCGTTGAAGTAAACATAACTACCAAGTGGGCCTTCTGAGGTGCCGCAGATTGACGTGAAAGAGGAGCGAAGCGTAGTTCGGTACGCGAGCGACGGTTTGAACGTCAAGGTGCGGTGTCTCAGAAGGCTGTTTTGAGAAAGGTTGAGTCGAACATGACCGTTGATCCTTTGATCCAGTCCCTGAAGGGCAAGCTCGTCGTGAGCGTTCAGGCCTATATGGGCGAGCCGCTTCGTACGCCCGAGACCATGGCTCAAATGTCTCGCGCCTGCGAGCTTGGCGGCGCCGCCGCCATTCGCTGCCAAGGCCTTGCCGACATTGCCGCCATTAAGGGTCGCTGTGAGGTTCCTGTTATCGGCCTGTGGAAGGATGGGCACGAGGGCGTCTACATCACGCCGACGCTGCGTCATGCTCGCGCCTGCGTTGCCGCCGGTGCCGACATCGTGGCAATTGATGCCACTGATCGCCCACGTCCCGATGGCAAGACCGTCGAGGACACCTTCCGTCCGCTGCACGAGGAGGGCGTGCTCCTGATGGCGGATTGTGCCACCATCGAGGACATTCGCCGTGCGGTTGATATGGGCTTTGACCTGGTATCCACTACGCTTTCTCACGGTGTCGCCGCCATCGACTGCACCATGGCCGATGGCCCCGATCTGCCGCTCCTGCGTCAGGCGACCGAGGAATTCCCCGGTCTTCCCATCATCTGCGAGGGCCGCGTGCATACGCCCGAGGAGGCCCGCGCCGCGATCGATGCGGGCGCCTGGGCAGTTGTCGTCGGCACTGCCATTACGCACCCCACGAGTATTACAAGTTGGTTCAAGGCTGCGCTTGAGGCGTAAGACAGGCCTCGCATCCGCTTGGGGCGGTATACTCAATAAAGGCAATTGATCGCGCGGGATCCGCTGGCCGGGTCCCGCGCTTGTTTTAGGAGGCACACATGCAAAAGGGAGATGCCATGGATGCGGCGGAGCGCTCGGAGCGCATCCCCGATATCGTCATCATCACCGGAATGTCCGGATCGGGCCGAACGCAGGCCATGCATGTGTTTGAGGACATGGGCTACTTTTGCATCGACAACTTGCCTCCGCGTCTGATCGCCCAGCTTGCCGAACTCGTCGGCATCAATACGGGCGTGGGCAGACATCTTGCCGTCACCTGCGACCTGCGCAGCCAGGGTTTGTTCGATGAACTGCTCGATGCCGTTGCCGCGCTCGAGGAGCGCGAGATGAGCTGTGACATCGTGTTTCTCGAGGCCTCTGACGAGGTGCTGATCCGTCGTTATAGCGAAAACCGCCGCCGCCACCCCATTGCCAAGCCGGGAGAGACTACGGCCGATGCGATTCAGCGCGAGCGCCTGCAGCTGCAGGGCGTGCGCGATCGAGCCGATATGATCATCGACACGAGCCGCCTGCGCACCTCTGCCCTGCGCAACAAATTGCGCATGGCGTTCTCCGAGCTGTCCGACCAGCAGCTCATGGACGTTCACGTGTTCTCGTTTGGCTTTAAGCACGGCATGCCCGTCGAGGCGGACATTATGATCGACGTCCGCTTCCTGCCCAATCCGTTCTACGATCCCGAGATGCGCACCATGACCGGTCTCGATAAGAAAGTCTCCGACTTTGTTCTGGACCATCCTAAGACCCAGGAGTTCTGGAAGGCCTGGACGCAGCTGCTCGATACGGTCATGCCCGGCTATATCGCGGAGGGCAAGCCACAGCTTTCTATTGCCATCGGCTGCACGGGCGGTCAACACCGCAGCGTTGCCATCGCCGAGGCCACGGCACGTTATTTAGAAGGTGCCCAGTATCACGTGAGTATTTCCCATCGCGACCTGTCGCGCGCCAACACGAAAGCATAGGTCTGCATGTCGTTTACCGCCGAGGTGCGTGACGAGCTCGCGCGCTGCGAACCCGAATGTGAATACTGCGATTTGTCGACGCTTGCCGCCCTGACGCGTGTGAGCGGTACACTTTCGCTGGCCGGCTCCGGGCGGTATCGTTTGACGGTCGCGACCGAGACGGGTGCCGTCGCGCGCACGATGATCACACTGACGCATCGCATCCTTAAGCTCAAAACGGAATTCACCGTTCGTAAATCGGTCTTGCATAAGGTCCGTAACTATCTCATTACCCTGCCCGATCAGCCCGACCTGGACAAGGCTCTGGTGCTGCTGGGCATTCTCGACCGCAGGGGAGGGCTCGTCGCTGGTGTTCCCCGGCACATCGTTGCCCGTCCCTGCTGCAGGCTTGCCTACATCCGCGGCGCGCTCATCGCCGGCGGTTTCGTGGCCGATCCACGCGGCGATTTTCATTTGGAGATTGCGGTGCAGGGCGAGCAGTATGCCCGGGGGCTTTGCGATCTATTGGAGCAGATTGGGGTCCATGCGCGCGTTAACGCGCGGCGCGGATCCTTTGCCGTCTACATTAAGAGCGCCGAGGAGATCGAGCAGCTTCTAAAGCTGGTCGGCGCCAAGCGCAGCGTTGCCGAGATCGAGGAAGCGCGCGCGGTCAAATTGGTTAAGAACGACGTAAACCGTCGCGTGAATGCCGAGCTGGCCAATCAGACCAGAAGTGCGGGTGCCGCCCAGCATCAGCTTGCGTTGATCGATGAGCTCGAACAGCGGGGTTTGCGCGACACGCTTCCGGACGCCTTGGCGGTCTTTTGCGACCTGCGCGAGCGCTATCCTGATCTGTCACTGCGCGATCTGGGGGAGATGGCTGACCCTCCCTTGTCGAAGTCGGCCCTCTACCATCGAGTTTTGAGGCTTGAAAAGCTCATTGAAGCAAACAGGTAGTTGAGCGAAACTGCTTATATAGGGATTGAACTGCTGTTTTACTCTTTAAAACGTTTTAACATAAATTTGATTTTCAATTTCGAGCATTCTCGTGAAATTCAAGTCAAAAAAAAGGTATATTAGGCGAGTGGTTAGTTTGTGGGCCTCAACGGCGGGCGCTGTAGCTCGCGGGGGCCTTACGAAAGGAGACACAATGGCAGTAAAGGTTGCTATTAACGGCTTCGGTCGCATCGGTCGTCTGGCTTTCCGTCAGATGTTCGGTCATGAGGGCTCCGAGATCGTCGCTATCAACGACCTCACCTCTCCCGATATGCTCGCTTACCTGCTGAAGTACGACTCCACGCAGGGCAACTACGCTCGCGATCACGAGGTCGTTGCTGGCGAGGATTCCATCACCGTTGACGGCAAGGAGATCAAGATCTACAAGGAGGCCGACGCCAACAACCTGCCTTGGGGCGACCTCGACGTCGACGTCGTTCTCGAGTGCACCGGCTTCTACACCAGCAAGGCTAAGGCTCAGGCCCACATCAACGCTGGCGCCAAGAAGGTCGTCATCTCCGCTCCGGCCGGCAGCGATCTGCCCACCATCGTGTACAACGTCAACCATGAGACGCTGACCGCTGAGGACAACATCATCTCCGCTGCTTCCTGCACCACCAACTGCCTCGCCCCGATGGCCAAGGGTCTGAACGACTTCGCTCCCATCGTGTCCGGCATCATGACCACCATTCACGCCTGGACCGGCGACCAGATGCCGCTCGACGGCCCGCAGCGCAAGGGCAACAAGCGTCGTAGCCGCGCCTGCGCCGTCAACATCGTCCCCAACACCACCGGTGCTGCCAAGGCCATCGGCCTGGTTCTCCCCGAGCTCAACGGTAAGCTCATCGGTGCCGCCCAGCGCGTCCCGACGCCGACCGGCTCTATCACCAACCTCTACGCTGTCGTTGACAAGAAGGTCACCGTCGACGAGGTTAACGCCGCTATGAAGGCCTACGCTGCCACCATCTCCGAGACCTTCGGTTACAACGAGGACGACATCGTCTCCACCGACATCATCGGCGAGACCCACGGCTCCATCTTCGACGCCACTCAGACCATGTGCTCTGACCTCGGCAACGGCCAGACCCTCGTTCAGGTCACCTCTTGGTACGACAACGAGAACTCTTACACCTCTCAGATGGTCCGCACCATCAAGTACTTCGAGAAGTTCGTTGCTTAATTTAGCTTTTAGCGAATAGCTCGTTGAGCGTCTAAAGAAGGGCGCGGCCTTATAGGGCTTACACCCTAGGGTCGCGCCCTTTTTATAGGAAATCGTCTGCCGTAATGGGAGGCAGACACGTACGAAAGGTAGAAGCAAACATGGCCTTTACCAAGAAGACCGTCCGCGACATCGATGTCGACGGCAAGCGCGTTCTCGTCCGCGTTGACTTCAACGTGCCTATCAAGGATGGCGTCGTTGGCGACACCACCCGTATCAAGGCTGCCCTGCCCACCATCAACTATCTCGTTGAGCACAACGCTCGCGTCATCCTCATGAGCCACCTCGGCCGTCCCGAGGGCACCGGCTTCCAGCCCGAGCTGTCCCTCGAGCCCGTCGCCAAGAAGCTCGCTGAGCTCTCTGGTCTCGACGTTGCCTTTGTCGCCGACACCTACGGCGAGAAGGCTGCCGAGGCTGTCGCCGCCGTCGAGCCGGGTAAGGTCCTCGTTCTCGAGAACGTCCGTTTTGACAAGCGTGAGAAGAAGAACGACCCCGAGATCGCCAAGAAGCTCGCTTCCTATGGCGACGTCTTCGTTCTCGATGCTTTCGGTACCGCTCACCGCGCCCAGGGTTCCGTCGTGGGCCCCGCCGCTTACCTGCCTGCCGTCGCTGGCTTCCTGCTCGAGAAGGAGGTCGACACGCTGACCGGCATCTTCGCCGAGCCCGAGCGTCCCTTCGTCGCCATCGTCGGCGGTTCCAAGGTTTCCTCCAAGATCGGCGTTCTCGATCACCTCATCGACTCCGCTGACACCCTGATTATCGGTGGCGGCATGGCCTACACCTTCTTCCTGGCTCAGGGCCTGACCGTCGGTCAGTCCCTCAAGGAAGAGGACTGGGTCGAGCGCGCCGGCGAGATGCTCAAGAAGGCCGAGGAGAAGGGCGTCAAGATCCTGCTCCCCATCGACAACCGCGTTGCCGATCACTTTGGCGAGGACGCTGTCCCCGAGGTTGTCGCTTCCGACGCTATCCCCGACGATCGTGAGGGTATGGACATCGGCCCCAAGACCGAGGAGCTTTACGCCGAGGCCGTCAAGGGCGCCAAGACCGTGTTCTGGAACGGCCCCATGGGCGTCTTCGAGTTCGACAACTTCGCTCACGGCACCCAGGCTATTGCCGAGGCTGTCGCCGAGGCCGACTGCACCTCGATCATCGGCGGTGGCGACTCTGTCGCAGCTGTCAACAAGTTCAACCTGGCCGACAAGATGAGCTGGATCTCCACCGGTGGTGGCGCTTCCATGGAGCTCGTCGAGGGTAAGGCCCTGCCCGGAGTGGAGGCGCTTCTCGATGCCTAATCGCACCCTTCTTATCGCTGGCAACTGGAAGATGAACAACGACGTCGCCGAGGCCGCCAAGCTCGCCGACGAGCTGGCTCAGGCTCTGCCCGAGGTTCCGGCTGGCGTCGAGGTGCTCGTCTGCCCTCCGACCATCGACATCACCACGGTTCATGACCGCATTCAGGCTGCCCCCATCGCCCTCGGTGCACAGAACGTGTACTGGGAGGCCAAGGGTGCCTTCACCGGTGAGTCCTCTTGCGACATGCTCAAGTCCGCTGGCTGCACCTACTGCATCATCGGTCACTCTGAGCGTCGCGACTATTTCCACGAGACCGACGAGGATCAGAACAAGAAGGTCAAGGCCCTCGTTGCCGCCGGTCTTGTTCCCGTCTTCTGCTGCGGCGAGTCCCTTGAGGTCCGCGAGGCTGGCACCTATGTCGAGCACGTCGTGAACCAGGTCAAGGCTGGCCTTGCTGGTCTTGAGATCACCTGCCCCAAGCAGGTCGTCGTCGCCTACGAGCCCATCTGGGCCATTGGCACCGGCAAGACCGCTACCGCCGAGGATGCTCAGGAGGTCTGCGGCGCTATCCGTGAGACCCTCAAGGAGATGTTCGGCGAGGAGCTCGCTAACGGCATCCGCGTTCTCTATGGTGGCTCTGCCAAGCCCGGCAACATCGCTGAGCTCGTCGCCAAGCCCGACGTTGACGGTGCCCTCGTGGGCGGCGCTTCGCTCAAGGCTGCCGACTTCGCCTCTATGGTCGTCAAGGCAGGCGAGTAGGACATATGGCACAGCGTCATCTTCCTGCACTCCTGATTATCATGGACGGCTGCGGCCTGGCTCCGGCCGATGGCGAGAACGCCGTCGCCGCTGCCAAGACGCCCTTCCTTGATAGCCTGTACGAGAAGTATCCTCACACCACGCTCGGTGCTTCGGGTGAGGACGTGGGCCTTCCCGACGGCCAGATGGGCAACTCCGAGGTAGGCCACCTCAACATCGGTGCCGGCCGCATCGTGTTCCAGGAGCTTTCGCGCATCAACAATGCCATCAAGGACGGCTCCATCGCCAAGAACGAGGTCTTCGTCAAGGCTATGGACGATGTCAAGGCTGACGGCAAGACTCTTCACCTTATGGGCCTTATGAGCCCTGGCGGCGTTCACTCCCACATGAACCACGTCGAGGCTCTGGTCAAGATGGCTGCCGAGCACGGTGTCAAGACCGTTCGCGTCCACGCCTTTATGGATGGCCGCGACGTTGACCCGCAGTCCGGCGCTGGCTACATGAGTGAGTTCTGCGCCTTCCTGGCTAAGATCTCCGAGGAGACCGGTTGCGACGCTCGCGTTGCCACCGTCTCGGGCCGTTATTGGGCCATGGACCGCGATAATCGTTGGGAGCGCATCCAGCGCGCCTACGACGTCATGGTCAACGCGTCCGATGCCGATGTCGACCCCGTTGCCGGTATCAAGGCCTACTACGAGAAGGATCCGCGCGGCGACGAGTTCGTCGAGCCCTTCGCTGCCCACAACGAGGGCATCCACGAGGGCGACGCGGCTATCTTCTTTAACTTCCGTCCCGACCGCGCTCGTCAGATGACCCGCGTGTTCACGGACAAGGAGTTCGACGGCTTTGAGCGCGAGCAGATCAAGCTTTCGCACTTTGTGACGATGACCGAGTACGATCCGACGTTTGACGTCGAGGTCGCCTTCCCCAAGACGTTCCCCGAGAACGTTCTGGCCGACGTTATCGCCGCCAATGGCCTGAAGCAGCTGCACACCGCCGAGACCGAGAAGTACGCCCATGTGACGTTCTTCCTCAACGGCGGCATCGAGGAGCCCAAGGAAGGCGAGGAGCGCGTGCTCGTCGCTTCCCCCAAGGTCGCTACCTACGATCTGCAGCCTGAGATGAGCGCTCCCGAGGTTACCGAGAAGCTTGTCGCCGCCATCAACGAGGATCGCGCTGATTTCTACATCGTGAACTTCGCGAACTGCGACATGGTTGGTCACACCGGTGTCTTCGACGCCGCCGTTAAGGCCGTCGAGGCTGTTGACGATGCCCTGTCCAAGGTTGTCCCGGCAATTCTCGCCAAGGGCGGCTTTGCGCTGATCACCGCCGACCACGGCAACGCCGACCACATGTTTGACGTTGCTTCCGACGGTTCCAAGCATCCGTTCACGGCTCACACCACCAACCGTGTGCCGTTCATCATCGTTGATGAGAAGGCCAAGCTCACCGGTATCGAGGACGGCCGTCTTTCCGATATCGCTCCGACCATGCTCACCATGGCTGGTATTGAGCCTTCCGCCGAGATGACGGGTCGCGTGCTCGCCACCGAGGCCTAAGAGAAAACAAATACCGTTTTCTAGTAAGGGGGTTGTCCACGACCGGACAACCCCCTTTTTAATATTTCTGCCATTTCTACCCCGTCCCCGAGTGGCGGGTGGGGAAGAGCGGGGGATTGTGGTACAGTACTGGAGTTTGAATTGTTCTATTAAGGAGCTTATCTATGGGTCCGTTCCAGATTCTTCTGTTTGTCGTTTGGGCTGTCTCTGCCGTGGCGCTGACGATTCTCGTCCTGATGCATTCCGGTAAGGGCACCGGCGTTTCGGATATGATCGCTAGCTCGCTGTATAACTCCAGCTCTGCCACGGGCGTCATGGAGCAGAACCTCGACCGCCTGACCGTCATCATGGCTGTCGTGTTTGCCGCGTGCGTCGTGCTGTGCATGTTCTTCTTCCCGCAGGGCATCGTCGGCTACTAAGCACGAGCCGCATAAATATTCAAAAAGGGTCCCGTAAGTGCGGGACCCTTTTTGTTTACATATTTGTAACAGAGTCAAAATATCCCCACATACTTCGCCCAACTAAAGAAATTCTCGACCGTTAACCGGAATTAGCCCCAAATTGTGTATAAAATGCGCTACTGTATTGCAAAACGTTGGTCCGTTGTGCATAACCAGCCATAGCAGCGGGCGGCGTTTTGATGGTTCGGATCGGATTGTTTCGACATGTGTCCGACTGAACATTTCTTTGTCCTATCTCATAAGGAGGATGGCATGGCTGATTCTATGTTCCACCAGCCCGTTATGGGTCGTCGCGCCTTTGTTGGCGGCACCCTTGCTGCGAGCTCCATGGCTTTTCTTGCCGCATGTGGCAAGAAGGGTGGCGACGCTTCCGGTTCTGAGTCCGGTTCGACGCTGAACTTCTACATCAACAACCCGGTCTGCATCGACCCCTACAATGTCCAGGAGGACCAGGGCACTCAGGTCGAGTACCAGCTCTTTGACGCTCTGACCTCTTACGACGCCGAGAAGGGCGAGATCGTTCCGCTGGCTTGCGAGTCCTTTGAGTCCAACGACGACGCCACCGAGTTTACCTTCAAGATCAAGAAGGCCAAGTTCCACAACGGTGACGACGTTACCTCCAAGTCCTTCAAGCTCGGTTGGGAGCGTCTGGTCAACACCAAGTCGGCCATCGCTACCGAGTACGGTCCTTCCGAGGTCTCCTATCACCTTTCCATGGTCGAGGGTTATGACGACCTGCTTGCCGGTAACGCTACCGAGCTCACCGGTGTTACGTGCCCCGACGATGAGACCCTCGTCGTCAAGCTGTCTTCCGCTTACGCTGACTTCCCCTTCGTCGCCTCTCATCCGGCTCTGGCCCCGGTTCCCGAGTGCGCCGAGTCCGATGTCAAGAGCTTCTATCTTGCCCCGGTCGGTAACGGCCCGTTCATGATGGACGGCAAGTGGGAGGATGGCCAGGAGATCAACGTCAAGAAGTTCGACGATTACTATGGCGACAAGGCCAAGATCGATGGCATCCACTTCCAGGTCATCAAGGACATGGAGACCGCTTACAAGGAGTTCCAGGCCGGTAACCTCGATGTCTGCGACGTTCCCGTCGCTCAGATCGATGCCGCCAAGAAGGATCGCGGCGTGTCCAAGGACGGCTACACCATGGGTGACGGCGAGCGCATGCTGCTCGGCGCCGAGCCTTCCACGTACTATCTGACCTGCAACACCACGGCCGAGCCGTTCAACAACGCCGACCTGCGTAGGGGCATCTCCCTGGCCATTAACCGTGAGGCCATCTGCAAGACCATCTTCAAGGGTACCCGTACCCCTGCCGACGGCATTGTTCCTCCGGGCATCGATGGCTACAAGGAGGGCGCATGGGAGTTCTGCGCCTACGATGTCGACAAGGCTAACGAGTACCTCGACAAGGTTGCTCCCGCTGGCGCTAACGGGGATCGTGGCATTAGCGTGACCCTGTCCTACAACCAGGACGGCGGTCACAAGGAGATCATGGAGTCCATCATCGGCGACCTCGCCAAGGTTGGCGTTACCGCTGTCTCCGATACCCCTGAGTGGTCTGCCCTGCTCGAGCAGTATCAGAACTTTAACTATCAGTTCGGTCGTCTGGGTTGGATTGCCGACTACCCGATCATGGACAACTTCCTGTATCCGCTGTTCCACTCCGACTCCCTCGGTGGCGACAACCGCTCCGGTTACAACAACCCCGAGTTCGACGCCAAGGTCGACGAGGCTCGTACTATTGTTGACGACGAGGAGCGCGTCGCTAAGATGCAGGAGGCCGACGCAATGGTCGCTGCCGACTGCCCGGTCATCCCGATTATGTTCTACACGCACACTGTCGCCGGCTCCGATCGCATCAAGCACCTCTATGTCGATCCGCAGAAGCACGCCGATCTGGGTACCGCTGAGCTCGCCTAAGAGTTTGCAGCTTCCGTGAGGGTCAAGTATTTACGTAGACCTCATGGGAAACATACAGTTCTCCCTAACCTGGGGTAAACTGGCTGATGGTAATTTTGGGATGCCGGTCTGGCGATCGGCATCCCATTTAGGTTAATCCCTAGATAGGGGAGTGGTATGGGTAAGTACATCGTTAAACGTGTGCTTCAGTTCATCCCGGTGTTTTTGGGCGTTACGCTGATTCTGTTCGCCCTCCAGAATATCGTGCCGGGAGATCCGATCAAGCTGATCGGTGGAGACAAGGCTCTGTCCCCCGAGGTGGAGCTTCAGCTTCGCGTTCGCTATCACCTGGTCCAGACGGACGAGGACGGCAACGCGATCCTTGACGAGAACGGCGACCCCGTTCAAACGTCGCTCGTGGACCGTTACTTGTATTACATGAACGGCCTGCTTCATGGCGATCTGGGCAATTCGTATCAGCGCAAGCTGCCGGTTACGGAAATCTTTGCCCAGAAGTATCCGTATACGGTCAAACTTGCCGCGTGCGCCATCGTGCTCGAGGCAATTATGGGTATCGGTGCGGGTATCATTTCGGCGGTAAAGCGTTATTCCTTCTGGGATATTTTGGTAACGCTCACCACGTCGATCCTCGTTGCGGTCCCGGCCTTCTGGCTCGGTATGTTGCTGCAGCTGTTCTTTGGCGTCATCCTCAAGGACGCCACGGGCGGTGCAATCTCCATGCCGATCTCGGGTGCCGGCGGTTCCAGCTCTCAGTATCAGGATTGGATGCACTATGTGCTCCCGACCATTACGCTGGCTTCGGTTTCGACCGCTTATGCTGCGCGCATTATGCGCTCGCAGCTGCTTGACGTCATGAACCAGGATTACATCCGTACGGCAAAGGCCAAGGGTCTCTCCAATCGTGCGATCATCGTCAAGCATGCGCTTAAGAATGCACTCATCCCCGTCGTTACCTATATTGGTGTCGACTTTGGCGGCATGCTTTCGGGCGCCATCCTGACCGAGACGGTCTTCAACTGGCCCGGTATCGGCTATGAGGTCTATCGCGCCATTAGCATGCGTGACTGGCCCATCGTTATGGGCGGCGTTACGCTCATCGTTGTCGTCGTCATGGTGATCAACCTGCTCGTCGACATTAGCTATGCATTCCTCGACCCGCGCATCCGCCTTGGCGGTCCGTCGGATAAGGCCTAAGGGAGGTACGTCTCATGCAGGAAACTGATTCTCAGTCTCAGGAGCAGGCTACCGCCACCAAGGTCGCATCTGCTCCCGCCAAGTCCCGCACGCTGTGGGGCGACGCTTTTAAGCGTCTTCGTAAGAACAAGCTCGCCGTTATCGGTGTCTGCTGGATCATCATCGTCGTTGTGGTTGCCCTGACCGCAGATCTGTGGGCTAAGCCCTGGCTCGGTTCGCCGACGGCTTCCGATTCGACCACCATGGCCGAGACATCGCTACTGGCTCCGTGTGCCGAGCACCCGTTTGGCACCGATGCCCTCGGTCGCGACATTCTCGTCCGCGTTATCTACGGTGCACGCGTTTCGCTTTCTGTCGGTATCATGGCCACCGCCATCTCCACATTGATCGGCCTGGTCATGGGCGCCCTGGCCGGTTTCTACGGCGGCATTTGGGATACGATCATCATGCGCTGTGCGGACATCTTCCTGGCGTTCCCGTACGTGCTGTTCGTTGTCGCCATGATCGCCGTTATCGGCCGTGGTCTTCAGAACGTCTTTATCGCCATCGGCATTCTTGGCTGGCCTTCGATTGCGCGCGTCTTCCGCTCTGCAATCTTGACGGTCAAGGAAAACGACTATGTTGATGCAGCGCGCGCGATGGGTGCATCTGATGCTCGTATCGTCGTGCGTCACATCTTCCCGAACTCCGTCGCCTCCATCGTGGTCTACGCGACCATGAACATTGGTGGCGCCATTCTGACCGAGTCCGCTCTGTCCTTCCTCGGCATGGGCGTTATTCCGCCTACGCCTTCGTGGGGCTCCATGATTCAGGACGGTCAGCAGTATCTTCTGACCGCTCCCTGGATGATGATCATGCCCGGTCTGGCAATTCTCTCGACGGTGCTCGCCTTCACCCTGCTGGGTGACGGTCTGCGCGACGCCCTCGACGTCAAGATGAAGGACGCATAAGGATGAAGAAGAACAAGAACTATGTGGACCTGAAGGACCAGCCGGTTCCTGAGGGCCAGCATCTGCTCGAGGTCGATGACCTTAAGATGTATTTCCACACCGAGGATGGCGTTGTTCGCGCTGTCGACGGTGTCTCCTACACGCTCGATCGCGGCGAAACCCTGGGCGTCGTCGGTGAGTCCGGCTCCGGTAAGTCCGTGACCGCCATGACCATCATGGGCCTCATCTCGATGCCTCCGGGAAAGATCGAGGGCGGTGACGTTCGCTATCGCGGCCGCTCCATCCTCGAAATGACCGAGGAAGAGATGCAGCACATTCGCGGCAACGATATCGCGATGATCTTCCAGGATCCTATGACCTCCTTGAACCCGGTCTATAAGATCGGCAGGCAGGTGGGCGAGGGTCTTCGTCTGCACCGTGGCTACTCCAAGCAGGAGGCGCTCAAGCGTGCCACCGAGCTTTTGGACCTCGTGGGTATCCCCGAGCCCGAGAAGCGCGTCAATGAGTATCCGCACCAGTTCTCTGGCGGTATGCGTCAGCGAGTCATGATTGCCATGGCCCTTGCCTGCGATCCCGATATTCTGATTGCCGACGAGCCCACGACTGCCCTGGACGTTACCATCCAGGCTCAGATTATCGAGCTCATGCAGGAGATGCAGGAGAAGAACGGCAACGCCATCATCATGATTACCCATGACCTGGGTGTTGTCGCCGATATGGCCGATAAGATCATGGTTATGTACGCCGGCCGCCCCGTTGAGTTCGGTACTGCTGAGGAAATCTTCTACGAGAGCCGCCACCCCTACACCTGGGGTCTTATCCGCTCCATCCCGGAGCAGGCAATCGAAGAGAAGAAGCCGCTGACGCCGATTCACGGCAACCCGCCTTCGCTCATGAACCTGCCTGAGGGCTGCGTCTTCTCTCCTCGTTGCCCCTACGCGACGGACAAGTGCCGCAAGCAGCGCCCTGAGCGCGTTGTCACCGAGTCCGGTCACTATTCTGCGTGCCACTATTCCGGTGACCCCGAGTTCCTCAAGAACGCTCCTGAGACGTCCCGTACGCGCAAGGATTCCAAGAAGGGAGGCGAGGCGTAAATGGCAGACAATAACGAGCGCACTCCACTGCTGAAGGTCGAGCACCTCTCCAAGGAGTTTCCCGCAGAGTCCGGCATGTTCGCCAAGCGTTTTTCCAAGCGCGTCGTCTCTGCTGTAAACGACATCTCTTTTGAGATTTATCCTGGCGAGACCTTTGGTCTGGTTGGCGAGTCTGGTTGCGGTAAATCCACCACGGGCCGCACTATCATGCGTCTGACCAAACCGACCGCCGGCAAGGTGTTCTTCCAAGGCAAAGATGTTGCCGAGATGAGCAAGCATGAGATCAAGGACATGCGTCGTGAGATGCAGTTTATCTTCCAGGATCCTTATGCTTCGCTCAACCCTCGTATGACCATCGGTGAGATTGTCTCCGAGCCCATGACCATTCACGGCGTGGGCACCAAGGAGGAGCGCATTGAGCGTGTCCGTGAGCTTCTCGACGTTGTCGGACTGAACCCCGAGCACATTAACCGCTATCCTCATGAGTTCTCCGGCGGTCAGCGTCAGCGTGTCGGCATTGCCCGCGCATTTGCGCTGAAGCCCAAGCTGATTATCTGCGACGAGCCGGTTTCTGCTCTGGATGTGTCCATTCAGGCCCAGGTTCTGAACCTGCTCAAGGAACTGCAGGACAAGTTCGGTACCGCGTATCTGTTTATCGCACACGACCTGTCCGTCGTACAGCACATCTCCGATCGCGTTGCCGTTATGTATCTGGGTAAGATGGTCGAGGTTTCGGACTGGAAGACGCTCTATAGCGAGCCTCACCATCCGTACACGCAGTCGCTGCTGTCTGCCGTGCCGGTTCCCGATCCTGATATCCAGAAGACCCGCAAGCGCATCATCCTCGCCGGCGATCCGCCGTCACCGCTGGATCCGCCGACCGGCTGCCGTTTCCACACGCGCTGCCCGATCGCTCAGGGTATCTGCTCCGAGAAGCTTCCTGAGTTTAAGGAAGTTGCCCCGGGCCACTGCTGCGCGTGCCACTTCGCCGAGCCGTTCCCGATTAAGGAATCGCACATCGACCTGTAGTCGGTTGTTTTCGTCCGGGCCCGCCCTGTTGTTACTTTTCAGAACGTCCTCGGACATGTCGGAAGTCCCGCTGCGCGCTGCGCGCTGCGGGGCTTCCTCCGTCCTGCGGGATGTTCTGAAAAGTAACAACAGGGCGGGCCCTGCGGTAACTCGGCAGGGGGAGCGCGATTCCTTGATCGCTCACTTAATCTAATGGGAAAGATAGCGAGGCCGGAGCTTTAGCTCCGGCCTCCTTATATAAGGGCTCGGCAAAGCCGAGCCGCTAAATTTGTATCAGCCCTCAGAACATGTTTGAGAACTGTGCCTGAAGTACGTATTTGCAGGTCCCGAATCGGTGTTGCCTCCCGGCGCATTCCGCAGGGGGAGCGATATTTTGCAGCACGAAGTGCGTAGCAAAATATCGCTCATGCCCGAGGACGCGCCGGGAGGCAACACCGATTCGGGACCGGACATATAGATTTACCTGCTCATTTACAAATTCGTAAACTTTTTTCAAAAAGTGCTTGCACAGTTCTCGAATCATAGGTTATTATCTTCTTCGTTGAACGCGCGGGTCCAACAAAACGAACCGCGAATCAACAACATAGCATGTCGGAGTGGCGGAATTGGCAGACGCGCTAGCTTGAGGTGCTAGTGACCGCTTTTTGGTCATGCGGGTTCAAGTCCCGCCTCCGACACCATCGCATTTGAGAAGCCTCTTCGGAGGCTTTTTTGTTACCGATAGACGGTGAGGTCCACGATGGAAACGCTTGAGCGCAACGAGTGGGCAGACGTTGCCCAACTGGTCGAGATCACGAGCGATGCTGTCATCATCTGTGAGCTCGACGGAACCATTCTGCATGTGAATAATCGTTTGCTCGACCTGATGTGCGAGGAACGCGCTGACGTCATCGGCGGTGATGTCAAAGACGTTCTGTACTCGTCTGCCTTTGAGCGCGCGACCGAACATCGTCTGCCGTTTGAGACCGATGGCTCCGAGAGCGAGCTGATGCTCAAGCTGAGCGACGGATCTTTTATTCCCGTCTTGGTTCGCGCGGGTTCCGTTACGCCTCCGCGTATCTTTGGACGTCGTGCACCGCGTGTCCTGGTGGCGCTTCACAGCATCGAAGAGCAGTATTCCCACGATCGTCAGCTCAAACGTGCGCTATCGGAGCTTAGGGTGGCGAATAAACGCCTTTCGGGTACCCTTTCGGTCATTATGAGTACCGTGGGCTCCGATGAGCTCCCCAGCTTGCTCGATACCGTTTTGAATCAGCTCGTTGGAACGCTCGATGCCTCCGGTGCGGCTATCTATTTTTCCGAGAGCGGCGGCTTTAAGCTCCGCGGTGTTTCTAGGGAGCTTGAGGATAGCTATCTGCCCGAGTTTATGCCGTACGGCGCGGGCATTCCGACCTACGTGCTTCGCGAGTCGCGTGCCTGTCGCCTGTCGATTCAGCAGGACCTTGAGGGCGACCGGGTTGCTTCGGGTATGTTCATGGATTTGGACAATCGTTCCAAGCACTTGCTGCGCGTGCAGGATATGCCCCCGTATCGCAGCGAGATCTGTCTTCCCGTGTTTTACGGCACGCAGGTCCTTGGCGTGTTGGAAGTTGGCTGGAAACGCCCCCAGGCGCCACTTGCCTATGACGTGAACGTGCTCGAGGTCATCTGCGATTACCTGTCTATTCAGCTGGTCGGCATGGCGTCGAGCTTACGTTCGCGCCGCACGGCGGAGCTCGGCCGCTCGCTCAATTTGCTGCGCGACGAACTGTTTACCTATCTCGATGATCCCGTTGCCGCCTCGCGAGCGGTGTCGACGGAAATCTGCACGGTGCTCAATTGTCATTTCTGCCCCGTGGAGTATGATGCGGGCCTCGAAACCTATGTCATCGATTTTGAGGGCGGCAGTCGCGTGGCACTACCGGGAGACCCTGAGTCGCTCTTCTTTTCCACCACCGCACCGGCTGCGCGTTTGGGGGTCGCTTCCGATGGTTTTGAGCCGTCGGTGCTGGGCGGTGCGAGCGCTGATGATCTTAAGCATGTGCGCTTGACCCGCGTCGACGAATCCATGCCTATGGGCGGATGGTTGAGGGCTCATGGCCTGCCGTGCCAGGGCCTCTATGTCGATTCCGGCTTCGAGGCGGGACGCGTTCGTTTGGAGGGCGGCGGTCGGCGGAACAACGATGCAATCGTTCCCGCCGATGTTGCCAAGGGGCCGACGACGCGTGCCTTGTTGCTCCGTGATGGCAGCCAAGAACCAATTGACGACCTTGAATACGACTACCTGGTGCATCTGGCGCATGACTTTGAGCTGATCTATGAAGGCGAGTCTCAAAAACGCGAGGAGCGTCATATCGCTCAGACGCTTCAGGTTGGCATGAGAAATTCGCTTGGTGACGTTCCGGGCATTGCAACCGATTCGGTATACCTATCGGCAACGAATTCTGCGTTGGTCGGCGGTGACTTCTATACGCTTGTCCGACTTCCCGACGATTGTGCCGTTATGATTTTGGGTGATGTATCCGGCAAGGGAATCGAGGCGGCGTCGATGTCGGCGCTTGTCAAGACAGCGCTGACGGCCTATGCCTGGGAGGGTGCGGGGCCTGCCCGTATGGCACGCTCGCTCAATAGCATGCTCATGGGCTTTTCGAGGGTCGAGACGTTTGTGACGGCGTTTATCGCCAAGATCGATCTTAAGGCGGGCCGCGCTACCTATTGCTCGGCGGGACATCCTCCCACTATGGTCATTAGGCCGTCGTCGACGCCGCTTGGCGGCGGCGAGACCTGCGGGGGAGAAGTGGAGCTCCTTGGGTGCCAATCGGGCGTGATCGGTGCCTTTGAGAGCATGGTCTACGAGACGGGCGTGTTTACATTCGCTCCTGGTGACATGCTATTTATGTATACCGACGGAACGATTGAAGCGCGCGATCGCTCGGGTGCTTTCTTTGGCGAGCAGCGCCTTCGTGACCTTTTGCTCTCTGTTTCGAGTGAGGGCGTATCGGGAATCTGCGGTAAGGTCTTGAGCGAGCTTGACCGCTTTACCGAGTCGGCGCTGGACGATGACATCGCGCTGGTTTCCCTTGAATTTTTACGGGGTCGATCGTAGGCCGCGACGTTTGACGGGCAAAATCTGCGCGGTTGCAGATACGTATGCATCGAGCGAGCTCTTTTGGGGAACCATGGTCGTATGAATGAGTGGAATGACATAGCGGTTTTGACACCACCGGGTGATGTCGACATCGCCTCGGTGCCCGTGCTGCGCCGACGGTTGGATAATTTGATCGACCGGGGCGTGCGCCGCGTTGTCATCAATTGCCAGGCCGTGAGCTTTATCGACTCGACGGGTTTGGCATTTTTGCTTACGCGCGCCAGAGAGCTCATGAGGCGAGAGGGCCTGCTTTCGCTCGTTAACGCCTCCGATGAGGTCGTTCGCTTTTTGGAAATTGCCCGACTTGTCGACATCCTCCATGTCGCGGGCCCGGCGCGGGAGTCGATTCCCGCCATTCCGGTGGGAGAGTTGCCGCGATGGAGCAAGAGTGTCGAAGTGCAACGAGGCATCGAGAATCTCCCGTATTATCGGCACCGTGTGGCCGAGCTCCTCGAATCGCTTCCCCTGAGGCGTGATGAACGCTATGACGTAGCATTGGCGTTGGGGGAGGCGTTGGGTAACGCATATGACCATGCGGGCGGTGTTGGCTGCATCCTGACGGTTCAGGCCTATGGGGACCGTGTTGTGCTCGAGGTGCTTGATCGGGGTGCTGGCTATTCTATCGATGGGGCGAGCGAGCCGGTGGCATCCGAGGAACGCGGACGCGGTATCAAGCTCATGCGCATGCTCGTCGATAATGTGGAAGTTGCCCGTCGTACGGATGGCGCCGGCACACGCGTTCGGATGGTGAAGCTGTTTGGCTCGGCATTGGAATCGTGCGCATAGCGCCTTGACTTGGCATTATTTACCTGCATGAACTTGCTTTGAGCAACTTTTTTGAAAAAAGTACTTGCGTCTTTAGGACAACTCGCGTAAATTAATAACCCGCAAGCGGACATGGCTCAGTTGGTAGAGCACAACCTTGCCAAGGTTGGGGTCGCGGGTTCGAGCCCCGTTGTCCGCTCCAACTATGTTACGCGGTTCTAACGAACCGCGTTTTTTGTTGACGCTGTGCGAGCCCCGGGCACCCCATCTTGCCCCTCAATCGTCGGTCGCGTACATAAAGTACGCTTCCCTCCTCTTTCACGGCAACCTGGGGCACCCGGAGCCCGCTCGCTGTCGTGGCCGGGGGAGTGAGTCTTCCATTCTTTTCGCCTCATTGGTCAATCCGCCCCAGGGGGTTCGAACCCGAGAGGGAGCGAGCATTTTTTTGGAGCGTGGGTGGGGCGTTGTTTGTCGCGAATGTCTGCCTTGGGCGTATCATCGTGGACATCTCGCAAACCTCGTTGCAAGGGAGATATGCCCCATGGCTACAGAAATAACCTCTTCGCGCTCATGGATGTCCGATGCTGCGATCTATCAGATTTACCCGCGTTCGTTTAAGGATTCGACTGGTTCGGGTTTGGGCGATATCGCGGGCATTACGCAGCAAATGGACTATCTTGAGCGGCTGGGCATCGATGCCATATGGCTGAGCCCATTCTACCCATCGCCGCTTGTCGACGGCGGCTATGATGTGGCGGACTACTGCGATGTCGACCCGCGTCTCGGCTCGCTTGACGACTTCGATGACATGGTCGCTGCTGCCCACGCGCGCGACATCAAGGTCATCGTCGACATCGTACCCAATCACTCATCCGACCAGCATCCCTGGTTCAAAGCTGCTCTTGCCGCCGGCCCCGGATCGCCCGAGCGCGCCCGTTATATCTTCCGAGAAGGTCGTGGCGAGCATGGTGAGCTGCCCCCCACCAATTGGAATGCCAACTTTGGTGGCCCTGCCTGGACGCGTGTTGCGGACGGCCAGTGGTATCTGCACATGTTTACGCCTGAGCAGCCCGACTTTAACTGGTCATGCCCCGACGTTCGCGCGTTCTTCTGCGACGTTCTCGCGTTTTGGAGCGATCGGGGCGTCGACGGCTTCCGTATCGATGTGGCGCATGGCCTCGCCAAGGACCTCGACCGCGATGATCTTGACCGGTGGCATCTTGCCGAGGGCGACGACATGGTTGACGATGGCACCCATCCTCTGTGGGACCGTAACGAGGTCCACGAGATCTATCGCGAGTGGCGCCGCGTGTTCGATCGCTATGATCCGCCGCGCAGCGCCGTCGCCGAGGCATGGGTGCTACCCGAGCGCCAGTATCTCTACGCGCGCCCCAGTGAGCTCGGCCAGACGTTCAATTTTGAGTTCGCCAAGGCCACTTGGACCTATGGCGACATGCATGCCGCGATCGAGGAGGGGCTGATAGCCGCCGTCGAATCCGATTCCGCTTCGACCTGGGTGCTCTCTAACCACGACGTGCCGCGTGTTGCGACGCGCTATGCCCTGCCGCAGATCAAGGCGACGCGCTACCATCAGATCGCGCTTGACTGGCTCTTGCGCGACGGGTCGTCGTATGACGAGAACCGTGAGCTCGGCGAGCGCCGCGCACGGGCGGCCCTTTTGCTTGAGATGGCGCTTCCGGGCTCGGCATACGTGTATCAGGGTGAGGAGCTCGGCCTTTTTGAGGTGGCGGATATTCCGTGGGCTGCGCTTGAAGATCCAAATGCGACCAATACGCACGGACCGAAGCGCGAGAAGGGGCGAGACGGCTGCCGTGTGCCCCTGCCGTGGACGGCGGCGGACGATCCCGCACAGGACGGATCGTTTGGGTTTTCGCCGGCGGGCGCCAATGCGACGCCCCATCTGCCGCAGCCCGCGTGGTTTTCCGACTACGCTGTCGATAGGGAAGAGGCGGGCGCGTCATCGATGCTTTCTCTCTATCGCGACGCCCTCCGGTTGCGGCGCAAGTTGCGCGGATGTACCAACGATCTTGCGTGGCTCGATCTTGACGGGCGCACCGGTCTTGCGGATGGTGCCGAGGGTGCCGAGGGCGGCGTCATCGCCTATCGCCGCGATAACGGTTGGGCGTGTGTGACGAACTTCGGCGCAGCGCCCGTGGAACTGCCGGCTGGCAGGGTCCTACTCACCCCATCGCCGCTTGCAGACGGCAAGCTCACACAGGACAATTCGGCCTGGATTATGCTCGGCGAGATGTAGGGGCATCTTATGGCGAGCCCGCGTTTGTTCGCGCCTTCCGTGACGGCCGATGCTTTCGCGAGGGCGCGAGGACAGTTTTTTCGGATAAATCCAAAATTGTTCTTGCATTCGGGTTGATCATCCCGTATATTAAATCCTCGCAGGCGGACATGGCTCAGTTGGTAGAGCACAACCTTGCCAAGGTTGGGGTCGCGGGTT
>CABUBH010000010.1 GCA_902489775.1 uncultured Collinsella sp. | reverse complement strand
TCCTCACGAGCGCGTTGCCCGCACCGCTGATGCCTCCGAGCCGCACGGAGTCGCCACTCGACCTCTGACTCGGCGCGAGGCCGAAATAGGCCGTGACCTGCCTTCCGGAACGGAACCTCGTGAAGTCGCCGACCTCGGCCGAGAAGGCCGCGGCCAGCGCGAAGGCGCAGCCCTTGATCGACTGGAGGGCGGCCACCTCCGCGGCGATCGGGCTGGCATCCACGGCCGCCCTGTACTCGGAGAGCAGGTCCGCCCGGGCCTCCGCCGCGGCCTCGACCTCGTTCCTCAGGGCGGCGAGCGCCCGAACCCCGCCATCGTCCTCAGGCCTGACCTTGTCGAGCCACCTCAGGAAGTCGTAGGTCCAGTACTTCCTCGGGTTGCCGGCGGGCGTGGTGCCGCCGTAGACGAACCCCCGCTTTGCGAGGAAGGCGAGCAGCCGCTGCTTGGCGGTCGCCAGGCGCGCGGTCGCCCCGTCGTAGGCGCCGGCGAGGTCCCTGATGCCTTCGACCTCGGGGGAGGGGACCCATACGGGGGAGATGTCGTGGGCGAGTATCGCCTTGGCCATCCTGGCGGCGTCGTTCCTGTCGTTCTTGGAGGCCGAGTCGGCGGCCGACCTGGGGATCTTCGAGACCGCGGCGACGACGCACTCGACGCCGAGCCCGGCGAGCTCCCTTTGCGGGGCGAAGCCGAGGTAGCCGCTCTCGTAGGCCGCGAGCGACGGCCCGGGGAACCCATCCATCCACCCGGCGATCTCGCCCCAGGGGTTGCCGGGGAACCTCCTCGTCACGGCCTCGCCGGTGTCCGCGTCGAGGGCGCAGACGGTGGTCGACCTCAGGTGGACGTCCATCCCGAACGCGGTAGAATACTTTGGCATGGGAGCCTCCCAACCTCGTTGCGGCGCGGCTGCGCCTATGGCACTTCAACATCATTGTCGCAGCCCCGACCCGCGGTCACGAGCGGGGGCTCCTATCTTTTTAGTGCCCTCGGATTGGGTCATAGTGTCTGTCGTTGCCAAAACAACGGTGTTCCCTTGGCTGGCTTAAAGTGGCGCTTGTACCTGTGGCGTTGCCATCGCTGCCGAAGGCGGCACTTGGGGACGTTCCTTTTCTGGCGGCAGTTGGGGACACTCCTTGTGCCAGCGTTGCATCGAGTGCTTGGGAAACCGCGACCCGGTTTTTGGCCGAATAGTGGGTCGCATTTTCCGGATGGGGTGGGTTGCGGAAAGTGCGACCCGGAATATTGTTCTGAAACGGGATGCGGTTTCCCTGATGTGCCTCAAACGGAAAGCGTATCCCATTCCGGAGCTCCAAAACGGGATGCGCTTTCCGCGCGGAAGAATTGCCGCAGCTGCGTTAAGCAGTGTCGCTCGTTACTCGCCCAGCACCAGCGCCGCGAGCTCTGCTTGGGTGTCCACCACGTAGTCGGCGCCGGCGGCCTCTAGCTCTGCGCGGCCGCGGAAGCCCCAACTGACGCCCGCGCTCTTAAGGCCGGCGTTGTGGCCGGTCAGGATATCGACATTCGAATCGCCCACATAGAGTGTGGTTGCCGGATCGGCACCCAGCTCTTCCATCACATGTAGCGTGACGGGTGCTTCGGGCTTAGGCGGAAACGCATCGACACGGCCCTGCACCAGTGCAAAGCGCTCGGAGCCAAAGTATTTCTCGATAAGCGGGGCCGCCGAAATATGATCCTTGTTGGTGAGCACGGCAAGCTGAACGCCTGCTGCGCGCAGACGGTCGAGCATCTCAATCGTGCCGGCGTAGGGGGCGGTGTGGTCCTCCTTGTGCTCGCCGTAATAAGCTCTAAACTCGGCAAGCGTCTGCTCAAACATACGGCTGTCGCCCGCGTACTCGGCGGGCATAAAGCGCTCAACCAGCTTGAGCATGCCGTTTCCCACCTTGTAGCGGTACTCGTCCACGGCAAACGTGGGCCAGCCGTGCATCTCGCAGGTGTGGTTGCCGGCGGCCGCCAGGTCCTCAATCGTGTTGAGAAGGGTGCCGTCTAAATCAAAAATCACATGGTAAAAAGCTGCTGCCATGGGTGCTCCCGTCATTGGGTTTCAAAACGCACCCCATAATACTGGGCTTCCGCGTTGGGCGTGCTTGGAATCTGAACATCTTTAGGGTTATCGAGCCACATCGCGCCAGCCGTGCAATTCCGCCCTAGCAAATTCTCGGCAGCTGCTCTCCTACGAGCATGTCGAGGATGCGGGTCGATCCCCAGCCGGTGCGTACGCGCACGGCGGGTCGAGCGCTTTCGGCAAGCGGCAACACGCGACCGATGATGGCGGCGTTCTCGCCGTAGCGGGCGGCGCGCATGGCTGCCAGCGCGACATCGGCCTGCTCAGCCGGCACCACGGCGACCATCTTGCCCTCGTTTGCCACCTGCAGAACGTCGTAACCGAGCATCTCGCAGGCGGCCTGCACGTCGGGGCGCACGGGCACGGCATCCTCGTCGACCTCCATGGCAACGCCGCTGGCCTGGGCAAACTCGTTGAGCGTGGATGCCAGGCCGCCGCGCGTGGGGTCGCGGAAGCAACGGGTGTCGGGGGCGGCGGCGAGCACGTCGGCAATCAGATGATTGAGCGGCGCAGCGTCGCTTTCGATGTTGCTCGAAAACGCCAAGCCCTCGCGCTGGCTCATGATGGCGATGCCGTGGTCGCCTAGTGTACCCGATACCAGGATGGCGTCGCCGGGCCGGCAGTTTGCACCGCTGAGCGCTACGCCCACGGGCACTTCGCCTACGCCGGCGGTATTGATGTAGACGCCGTCGGCACCGCCACGCTCGACCACCTTGGTGTCGCCGGTGATTATGGACACGCCCGCCTCGCGCGCCGTTTCGGCCATCGTCTGCACAATCTGGCGGAGCTTATCCATGGGATAGCCCTCTTCGAGGATAAAGCCGCATGAGAGGTAACGCACGTTAGCGCCCGAGGTCGCGACGTCGTTGACGGTTCCGCATACGGCGAGGCGGCCGATATTGCCGCCGGGGAAGAACTGCGGCGTTACCACAAAGCTGTCGGTCGACATGGCGATTCGCCCGCTTGCGGGCAGCGCGGCGACACCGGCATCGTTGCCCGCAAGCAGCTCGGGCGATCCAAAGGCATCCAGAAAGACCTCATCGATAATGCGCTTCATCATCTGGCCGCCGGAGCCGTGGCCCAACAGGACAGTGCTATCGGTAACGCTATGGGACATATCGAAAACTCCAATCGTGGGTGGAATCGGCAATAGCCGAGTGTGGCAGAATCGATGTTAAGTAAAAGTCAGCGAGCGCCATTCAGACGAAGTGAGTTGCCTTGAAAGAGGAGGCTGCTGGGCTTTTGCCCGCAGCCGACGAATGAAAGGCAAATCGCTCGCCTGAATGGTGCGCAGCGTCGGCCGGTCCGCCGTTCGTTAGAACGGCGGAACCTAATAGTCGCGGTAGCGGTAGTACGCCGCGCAGCTGCCTTCGGAGCTCACCATGCACGGGCCGACGGGGTGCTCGGGCGTACATGCGTGGCCGAACAGCGGGCAGCTGCTCGGCGTAATGGCCCCGCGCAGCACGTCGCCGCAGCGGCACCCACGCGGCTCGACCGTTGCCTCAACGGGCACGTCAAAGCGAGCGCGGGCATCAAAGCGCGAGAACTCGGGGCGGATGGAAAGGCCCGAGTTGGCAATCGGCCCCAGCCCGCGCCACGTGGTGTCGCATGGCTCAAACACCTGCTCGACCAGCTGGCGCGCCACGGGGTTGCCGTCTGCGTTGACGCCACGGCGGTAGGCGTTGTCGATTGCGGGCCTGTCCTCGACAACCATCTGGACCAGCATGCAGATGCCCTGCAGGATATCGACCGGCTCAAATCCCGTGACCACGCCCGGGGTACTGAATTCGTCGACCAAAAACCTAAAGGGCGCCAAGCCCGTGATGGTAGCGACGTGGCCCGGCAGGATGAAGCCGTCGATGGCGGTCTCGGGATCGTTGGCGATGGCGCGCAACGCCGGCGGCGTGGTCTTGTGGGCGCAATAGACCGAGAAGTTCAAAAGCCCGCGCGCCTCGGCCTCCAAGATGGCGGCAGCGATGGTGGGCGTCGTGGTCTCAAAGCCCACACCCATAAAAATGACCGGACGATCGGGGTTTTGCTCGGCGATGTCGAGCGCGTCGAGCGGGGAATAGACGATGCGGATGTCGCGCCCGGCCGCCTTTTGCGCAGCGAGTGAGGTGGACGATCCGGGCACGCGCATCATGTCGCCAAAGGTGGTGATGATGGCGCCGTCTATGTTGGCGAGCGCGATTGCGTGGTCGATGTCGCGGTTGGCGGTAACGCAGACGGGGCAGCCCGGGCCGCTCAGCAGCTTGAGCCCGGCCGGCATAATGGAGCGAAAGCCATAGCGGCCGATGCTCACGGTGTGCGTGCCGCAGACTTCCATAAGGTTGATGGTGCGGTCGCCGACGAGTTCATGGATGCGTTCGATGAGCTCGCGGGCCAGCTTGGAATCGCGAAATGCCGAAAAGTCGATACCGGAGCGAGCCGGCTGTCCGGCCGCCACTAGTATGCCTCGGCCGGGTTGCTGGCCAGTTGGTCTTCTTCGGCCAGTTCGGTCATGGTGTTAACCAGGTCGAGCGTCTCCTGCGCTTCTTGCTCGTCGACGATCTGGATGCCAAAGCCGGCGTGCACGAGAATATAGTCGCCAACTTGTGCCGTCGGCACGAGTCGTAGCGACACGGGGCGCTCGATGCCCATCATGTCGACGGTGGCCTTGAGGTCGTCGTCGCGTTTGACTACTTTGCCGGGAACGGCAAGGCACATATTGTTCCCCTTTTAGACGCTTTGCGCTGGATGGGCGCTTAATAATCCATCAGTTGATGGTAGCGCTCGCGGGGTTCGCGGGCAAACACGTTACGCCTGTGAGACGGCTGGGCACAGTGGCGTGTGAGGGCGAGCTACTGCGATGCAATCTGCGCAAGACGAGCGCTTGCGACCGCCGCCTGACCGTAGGCGATGCAGCCGTCATTGACGGGTACGGTGTGGGGGACAAGTACGGTAAGGCCTGCGCTTTTGAGCTCGCGGGTAAGGAGCTGGAGCAGAAGTCGGTTCATGAACACGCCGCCCGAGAGGGCGATGGTGTCGATGCCCTCTCGGGCGCATATTTCGCTGGCGATGCGTGCCGAGGAGCGTGCAACGGCGACATGGAAGCCGAGCGCGAGCCTGTCGGCGGGCGCCCCGGCTTCAATTCCCTCCAAAAGTGCCTCAAAGAGTGCTTTCTGGTCCAGAACATAGGGGCCGTCCAACCACGATGGGCCAGATGCGGAATAGCCGGCGTTGTCGTCGGGAAAACGGGCGATTTCGCTGTTGAGCGCGCGCCAGGCGGCGGCTTCGAGCTCGATAGCGGGTTCACCCTCGTAGGTTGCCTGGCCACAAATGCCCAAAATCGCGGCTGCGGCATCAAACAGGCGACCCATGCTGCTGGTGCGCGGACTGTTGATGCCGCGCTCGATCATCGTTGCCGTTATGCTGCGCGTTTGCTCGTCAAGACTGCTCAAGAGCCCCACGGCTCCCGGGTGCTCGAGCAGGTCGAGCTCGCTGAGCAGGGCAAAGGCGTTGCGGCGGGCATCGTGTACGGATGCGGCGCCACCGGGAAGCGCCCAGGCGCGCAGATGCGCGACGCGCTCAAAATCGGCGAGACGGGCGATAAGAAATTCGCCGCCCCATATGGTGCCATCGGTGCCGGCGCCCGTGCCGTCGAAGACGATGCCGAGGACACGCGCATCGGGCGCAAGCCGGCCTGCGGCAATCGCCTCTGCCATGACGCTCGCGATGTGCGCATGATGGTGCTGGACTTCGATAAGCGGCAGATTGTGCTCCTGTGCCTGCTTGCGCGCCCATTGGCTCGACAGATAGCTGGGATGCATGTCGCATGCCAAGGCGGCAGGCGCCAGGTCAAAGAGGTTTTCCAGACGCGTGCGCGCGGCGCTCCAAGCATCGAAAGTCGCGCCGTTTTCGACATCGCCGATATGCTGCGACACAAAACAGGCCGTATGGCCGTCGGCGTCCTCGCGCGTGAGTGCGATCGTGGCTTTTTGCTGCGGCCCGCAGGCGAGCACGCAGGGTGCAGTGCCGTTGAGCGCCGGCAACGACAACGGTTGCGGCGCATATCCGCGTGCGCGACGCACGGGCATGACGGTGCCGTCGACCACACGTACCACGGAGTCGTCGTAGCGCGAGAGAATCGCACGGTCGTTGCCAAGTAGCGCGTCGGCGATGCCGGCGGCAACAAGATGTTCCCACGCAAGGGCATCGTCGGTCTCGATAGGTTCCTCGCTCAGGTTTCCACTGGTCATGACGAGTGCGTGCATACCGCGCGCCGCGGCCGCGGCGAGCAGCAGATGCTGAAGCGGTGTATAGGGGAGCATGACACCGAGCTCGGGTAGATCGTGTGCGACGGATGGCGCGAGTGTAGGGGCGTCGGGGGAATCTCCCTCGCCAACAGCACGCCGGCGCAACAGCACGATGGGGCGGATGCTACCGGTTAGCAAGCCGCGCTCGGCATCATCGACATGGCACAGGCGTTCAGTATCGGCAAGGCTGCGCACCATAACGGCAAGCGGCTTGTTGCTGCGGCGCTTGCGACGGCGAAGCTCGGCTACCGCCTGCTCGTTGGAGGCGTCGCATGCCAAGTGGAATCCGCCCAGGCCCTTGATGGCGACAATACCGCCGCTGGCCAGCAACTCGACACAGCGGTCAATAATGGCATCGCTGGTTTCGCGCGTGCTGCCGACGGCTGGCGTCGTCCCCGAGCCCTCGAGCTCCATGTCGCCCGCCGCCTCGCGCCAGGTAATATGTGGCCCGCAGTCAAAGCAGGCATCGGGCTGCGCATGAAAGCGCCGGTCAAGCGGGTCGCCATACTCTGCGGCGCACTCGGGGCACATGGGAAAGCAATCCATCGACGTGGCCGCTCGGTCATAGGGCAGCGACCGGATGATGGTAAAGCGCGGCCCGCAGTTGGTGCAGTTGATAAAGGGGTAGTGATAGCGTCGGTCGGCGGGGTCGAACAGTTCGCGCAGGCAGTCGTCACAGGTGGCGATATCGGGGGAGATGAGCGTCGTGTGCGCGGTCTGATCCTGCGATGCTACGATGCGAAAGGCCTGCTCATCGTCGGCATCCCAAGTGTCGGGCTCCAGGTCTGCGACAGCGACATGCTCAACGCGGGCCGCGGCAGGTGCGTGCTTCGACAGCGCGGCGACAAAGCCGTCGAGCGCCTCGACCGAAGCATGCGCCTCGATGTGCACGCCATCGCCCGCGTTGAGCACCCAGCCGCAAATGCCATGCGCCATAGCCTCGCGATACACAAACGGCCGCATGCCAACGCCCTGCACAATGCCCGTCACATGAATATGCACATGCCGCATGCGACCCTCCTTCATCGAAACCTGTCCCTTTATGGCAGGTGCGCTGCGGGAAATCCCGCTATAGCCCCAAGCTCTGCTTGGTGGCGGCGCAGGTGAGCTCGCCGTGCTTAACGCCGCGCAGCCCCAGCAACCGGTCCGCCAGCTCGTAGACGCGTTTGCCGCGACCCTTGAGCGCCAGAATCTCCAGGCAGTTGTGGTGGTCCAGATGCACGTGCATGGTCGAGACAATCTCGTCGGTGTAGTCGTGCTGCACCTCGTCCAGACGGCGCGTCAGATCGCCGGTATGGTGGTCATAGATCATGGTGAGCGAACCGATGACCTGCTCGTCGGGCGTGCGCATCTGCTCCTTGGCGATCGAGGCGCGAATCAGATCGCGTACGGCCTCGGAACGGTTGGCCACGTCACCGCGGCGCGCGATCTGCTCGTCAAAGCGGCGCAGCAGGTCGTCGGGCGCGGTGACCGAAAAGCGGACCAGCTCGGAGCTGGAGCCGCTGCAGCGGCAGCTCGCATCGTCGTCCGCACCGTAATCGTGCTCGTGCTCGGCCACGTTACACCAGTTTCACAGAGCCGACGGAGTTGTGATCTGCCTCGATGGCCTCCTCGTAGCCCTCGAGCGCATCGTGCGCCTCGTGCAGCGCAGACATGGCGGCCTCGAGCTTGGCGCCAATGCGCTCCATGTCAAAGTTCTCGGTCGCATGCAGCAGCTGATGGCTCCACTCGTGAGCGAGCTCAATGGTGTCGTCGACCTGCTTGACGCTCATGGCAAGCTGGCTCATGTTCATTCCGACGTCATGCATGGGAATCTCCTTTTGTTTGGGGCGATATGGTGGTTCAGATTCTACTACGCCCGCCTTGGGCGCCGCCGCATAAGAAAACGGGTGCGAGTCCGTCTGACTCGCACCCGTTCACTGGGGGCTGTTTGTGTCTACCATACTATCCGTGGTCGCATGCCTTGCGTTTGGCACTCCGGCGAGCGGTGCGAAACCGCTCATGGACGGCAGACAGGTAACAAGCGTATTACAGATGTTTCTCCAGCAGTGCCTGAAGCCTTGCCTTGGGTAAGGCGCCGACCGAGCGGTCGACCTCCTCGCCGTTCTTAAAGACGATCAGCGTGGGGATGCTCATGACGCCAAACTTCATGGCCAGGTCCTGGTTGTCGTCGACGTTGCACTTGGCCACAGCCAGCTTGCCGGCCAGCTCGTCGGCAAGCTCGTCTACGATGGGCGAGAGCGAGCGGCAGGGGCCGCACCACGGGGCCCAAAAATCAACCAGTACGGGCAGGCTATCGTTGACGACAGCGTCGAAGTTCTCGGGGGTAATCTGCTTGATGTCAGCCATGGTGACCTCCATAATGCGACGCGGCTCGGCCGCGTAAAACTCAGTACGACCGTGCTTATACCCAGCGGCCCGCAAAGCAACCACTCGCGGGCGGCTCTTTTATCAAAAGCGCCGCAAAACCCCTTTCTTCAGATATGGGGATATAAGGCGCATCGGCGTCAGCCGATATACATATACGGCTGCAAGTGGTATACTGTTTTCATGGATAGATACAGGAGCAACGACAACATAGTCTGGGACTGCGACTACCATGTGGTCTTCTGCCCGAAATACCGCAGGAAGGTGCTCGTGGACGGCATCGGCTCCCGCTTCGAGGAGATCGCGCACGAGGTCGCGGAGGAACTCGATTTCGAGATAAGGGAAATCAAGGTCATGCCCGACCGCGTGCACATGCTCGTCTCAGTCGACCCCCAGTTCGGCATCCACCGGGCCGTGAAGCGCATCAAGGGCAGGACCAGCCACGACCTGCGCGCCGAGTTCCCGCAGCTGAAGCGCAAGCTGCCGACGCTCTGGACGAACAGCTACTTCGTCTCGACCGTCGGCGGGGCGACGCCCGAGGCCGTCAGGCAGTATATCGAGGACCAGAGGAACGCGTGAGGGCCATGGACAAGACCTTCGAGTACCGCATATACCCGAGCGCCGAGCAGGAGGCCCTCCTGCAGAAGACCTTCGGCTGCTGCCGCTGGGTCTACAACAGGGTGCTGGCGATGAGGCGGGACGAGTACGCGTGGACGGGCAAATCGAGGCACATCAACTCCTACATCACCCAGATCCCCGCCTGGAAGAGGGCGGACGCGCCGTGGCTCTCCGAGGTGGACTCCATGGCACTGCAGCAGTCCCTGCGCGACCTGGACAAGGCATTTAAGAACTTCTTCCGCGCACCAGGCAAGGTGGGCTTTCCGAAGTTCAAGTCCAAACGCGCGGGGAGGAAGAGCTACCGCACGAACGGCGTCGGGATAATCGACGCCAGGCACGTGAGGCTGCCAAAGCTGGGGACCGTCAGGGCGCGGGTGAGCCGTCCCGTGGAGGGGCGCGTCCTGTCCGCGACGGTCAAGCAGGTGCCGAGCGGCAAGTACTACGTGGCGATATGCTGCGCGGACGTCCCCGCCACGGACGCGCCGGCCCCGACCGTCGGGTTCCTGGGAGTCGATGCGGGAATACACGACATAGCCACCTGCTCCACGGGGGAGCGCCTGCCCAACCCCAAAAACCTGCAAAGGAGCGAGAGGAGGCTGGCGCGGGAGCAGCGGTGGCTCTCGCGCAAGCGGAAGGGCTCCGCAAATCGCGCCAGGCAGCGTGTCAGGGTCGCGCGGGCGCACGAGAAGGTTGCCAACCGGCGGAAGGACGCCCTGCACAAGTTCACGACGCATGCGGTGGGAGAAAGCCAAAACATCGCGGTCGAGGACCTGAACGTCAGGGGCATGCAGAGGAACCGCCGCCTCGCCAAGGCCGTGGGCGATGCCGCCATGTCGGAGCTGGCGCGCCAGCTCGAGTACAAATGCGCATGGTCGGGGCGCGGCTTCGTAAGGGTGGGCAGGTTCTATCCGTCCAGCAAGACGTGTTCCGCATGCGGTTACGTCTACAGGGGACTGACGCTGGCCGAACGGGTATGGGACTGCCCCGCGTGCGGCATGCGTCACGACCGCGACCTGAACGCCGCCGTCAACATCGCCCGCGAGGGAAGGAGAATCCTGGAAGGTACCGCAGGGCATGCGGGAACCGCGGCAGACGCCGCAAACGCTTGTGGAGAGGGCGTAAGACCTACGGCTGCATGCGCAGTCTAGGCAATTCTCGGTGAAGCAAGAATCCCCTGGCTTTAGCCATGGGGAGTGTCAAATAATGGTGGGCACGCAAACGATTGGAGAGCGCATACCTATGTCACAAAGCCAGAAAAAAGAAGCCATCGCCCAGGCGGCCGAGCAGGAGCTCGCATCGCTTGCGGGTCGTGGCGTGCGCATCGCAGGCAACGCGTGCTCGCCGATTGTGCTGGTAAAAGGCGATTTGGATGAGGCCGAGCGCTCGGGCGGCGAGCTTGCCGCAGGCGCGGATGGCGCGGCGCTGCGTAAGGCGCTCGGGGCCATCGGTTATGCGCCCGAGGATTTTTGCGTGCTGGCAAGCGTCGCCGGTGCGGGCGACGGAACGGTGGCGGTGGGCCATGCCCTGCCGTGCGAGCTGTTCCGCGAGGCGCTCGAGGCGCTGGACCCCGAGGCGGTGCTGTTGCTGGATGATCGTGCGGCCGATACCATGCGCGAGACCTATGCCGATATGCTCGTGGCGATCGACGACTTCGACACCGCCATGCTCAAGCCCGGCCTGGTCGCCCATGTGCAAGGGCGCCGCGTGCTCGCGCTCGACGGCTTTGAGGCGGCGCTCACCGACAAGGCCGCCAAGCAGCGCATGTGGGCCTACATTAAACAGCTGACTCCGGCCGCCGCGCCGCTGTAGCGGACCGGCGCTGGCAAGGTGGCCCCGGCGGGCCGAGCATGCCGGCAGCTTGTCGCGTCCCTACATCACGGCACGCAGCTCAAATCGGTCGCCGTGAATGCGGAACTGGCAGTTGCCGTTCATGCGCTCGACGGCGAGCTTAATGCTCTTGGTGCCAAAGCCGTGGCCGGCGTGCTGGGCCACGGGCATGCCGTCAACCATACGCGGCGGGCGGTCAAACGTGTTAGAGACCAAAAGCAGCAGCTGCCCGTCTTCGTAGCGCAGGTCCAGATCGACGAATCGTTTGCCCTGGGGAGCGGCGCTCGCGGCGACGATGGCGTTGTCCAGGGCATTCGAGAGCACGCTAAACAGGTCGACATCGGCCACATGGACGTTCTCTGGCACGGCGGCGCGCAGGTCGGCGGTGATACCGTTTCGGTTGATATCGGAGCTAAATGACGAAAGCACGATGTTGACCGTTTCGTTGGCACAGTAGCGGCGCACTGCGGTGCGGTCGTTTGTCTCACAGAGTTCGTTGATGCGCCCGAGCGCCTCGTCGACGTGACCCTCTTCGATTAAAACCGCAAGGCCGCGCAGGAAGTGCCGCATGTCATGGCGCAGAACCGAAAGCTCGCGTCCAGATTGACGCCAGGCTTCGAGCTCTTTGATAGCTGCACTATCGCGGGTCTCGAGCATCCAACGCTCGCGCTCGGCGGCCTCTTTAGCCTCGTATTCGCGCAGATACACAGCAAGAAACATAAGGTAGAAAGCGCAAAGCGCAAACGCCAAAAACTCAACGGTCACAACCGAGCCCGAGTGGAACAACGTGGTGTAGACGTTGGTGGCGTAGTCAAAGATGTAATAGACGAGCGGCAGGATGAGCAGAATCTCGAGCTCGGTAGGGCTTTTGACTGCCAGGCGCGGACCGATGTCGCCGGCCCAGTGCAGCAGGAGCGCAAAGACGGCGACCGTGGTGATAATGCGTGTCGCGTAGTACGCGATTTGCGAGCCGCAGGCGGCGAGCGCGGCGATGCCCATCCAGTTGCTAAATTGGCAGCTCAGGTATGCGCTGGTGACGCCGAGCATAACGAGCAAAGGGCTCAGCCGATAGCGCGCGCACAGATAGATGACGAGCGGCAGATGCACGACGAGCGGATACACCTGTCGAGCGAAAAGTTCGCCGCCAAAGACATTGGCGAGCGCAAAGGCGGTACCGGTGAGCACGTCAACCGCGATCAGCTCAAACGCATGACGGCGGTTGATCTCGACCCCGCACAGCGCTGCCGAGGCGAAAACGCCAAAGAGCAGGGTCGTTGCGTGGTGGATTGCCCAAAGCAGCATTTCGGCCGTGGGGAGCATCAGTGCCTCCCGCCCTCAAAGCGCGCCGCAAAGTAGGCATCTTGGAACCCCTGCTTGCAACTGCGTGCCAACGGGATACAGGCGCCCGATCTCATGAAGATCTCCGTGCGGTCAAAGTGATCGATATTGCGCAGGTTGACCTGGTAGCTGCGGTGGCATTTAAAGAAGACTGCGTTTTGCTCCAAGCGGTCCTCGACGCTGCGGAACGACTCGAGTGCCTCGATATCGCGTCCGTCGCGCAGGTGGAAGACCACGTGCTTGTTGCGCGCCTCGGCATATTCGATGTCGGACAGGCGCAGGGCGTGGTAGCCAAAGGACGTTTTGATCACGAGCTCGTCGGTTGCCGCCGGGCGCATGCTCGAAAGTTCGTCGAGTAACTGCGCCAGGCGTTCGTAAGTCACGGGCTTGAGCAGATAGTCGAAGGCGCGGACCTCGTAGGACTCCAGTGCAAACTCGGGCGATGAGGTGAGAAACACCAGGCGCACGGCGGTGTCGGCCTGGCGCAATTCGCGTGCGGTGTCCATGCCGTTGACGAGCGGCATGATCATGTCGAGCAGGATGATGTCGGCGCGCGACGCGGCATGGCGCGCCAGCAGGTCCTCGCCGCGCGTAACGAGCGCAACATCGACCGCCGTGCCCTTCTCGGTCGACCAACGGTCGATCATCCGGTGCAGTCTATCTAGAAAAGCGACGTCATCGTCGCAGGCAATAATCTTGAGCATTCTGGGCCCCCTTAGTAGTTCGATTTTGCCACATTGGGCGCGTGCCGCTCGCGGGGGAGCGCCCGTTCGTGCCTCATGGTGCGCAACTCGCGCCGAGCGGTATTGCGGTGGCGAAAGATGCCTCCTGCGCTATCGAGAGCTCGGCTATCCTCAGCTTGCCAGTTCGAAAATGGACCTGCCGCATGATTGAATCTTTATTTCAACTTTACACCTAGGTTTACAGCTGTCTTGTCAGCTGTAAACCTAGGTGTCATACTAAAGCCCCAAGATTCGCCAAAAGAGAGGGGCCTTGATGGCACAGAGCGCGAACATGGATGCATCGGAGCTTGCACGCGACATTGCGGCCGGCCTGGCATCGGCAACGACGGCAACGGAGCGCGCGGCATTGGTGCCCGCAGAGCTCGTCGAGGCCATTCAGCAACTTAAAACCCAACGCGACGCGGTGATCCTGGCACACTATTACGTGGCACCCGAGGTCCAGGCTGTGGCCGATTACGTCGGCGACAGCTTCTACCTGGCTAAGCTCGCCAAGAGCCTGCCGCAGCAGACCATCGTGCTGTGCGGCGTGGAGTTTATGGGCGAGAGCGCCAAGCTGCTCAACCCCACCAAGACCGTGCTGCTGCCCGAGCCGGGCGCGGACTGCCCCATGGCTCATATGGTCAAGCGCGAGACGGTCGACGCGGCGCGCGCCGAGTACGGCGACGACCTGGCCGTGGTCTGCTACGTCAACTCCACGGTCGAGATCAAGAGCTGGAGCGACGTGTGCGTCACCAGCTCCAACGCCGTCAAGATCGTGTCCGAGCTGCCGCAGCAGCATATCCTGTTCATTCCCGACCAAAACCTCGGCCGCTTCGTAGCCGAGCAGGTGCCGCAAAAGCACGTCATTCTCAACAACGGCTACTGCCCGCGCCATCACATCATCACCGTCGAGCAGATTGTCGACGCGACGGAGGCCCACCCCGACGCGCTCGTGCTGGCGCATCCTGAGTGCAAGGCCGACGTCTTGGCCGAGGCCGACTACATCGGCTCCACCGCCGGCATCATCAAGTACGCCGAGGAGTCGGACGCGAGCGAGTTCATCATCGTGACGGTCCGCGGTGTGCTCTACGAACTCGAGCGCCGCTGCCAGGGCACCGGCAAGAAGTTCTACTTCCCTGCAGTGCAGCCCACCTGCGTCAACATGGATCTCATCACGCTCGAAAAGCTCGTGCACTGCCTGGAGACGGGCGAGGGCGAGGTGCAGATTGGCGTGTCAGACGAGGCCGCCGATCAGGCCAAGCTCACGCTCGACCGCATGCTCGAGTACGCGGCGCGCTAAGCCAATGTGGCATGAGGGACCATCCCTTATGCCACAGTACAAGGGAGAGGATTCCTGTGGAAACCAAACAATACCCCGATATGGAGTGTGACGTCGTCATTGCCGGTTGCGGCGTGGCGGGCCTGTATGCGGCTCTCAATCTGCCGACGAGCGCGCGCGTAATCATGCTCTCCAAGGGCGCCGTCGATGAGTGCGATTCGATGCTCGCGCAGGGCGGCATCTGCGTGCTGCCCGAGGGTTCTGACTACGATGCCTTCTTTGAGGACACCATGCACGCCGGCCATTACGAGAACCGCCGCGAGAGTGTAGACATCATGATCCGCTCGAGCCGTTCGGTCATCAACGACCTGCTGGCCATGGGCGTGGACTTTGAGCGCAAGGCCGACGGCAGCCTCGACTTTACCCGCGAGGGCGCGCACAGCCGCCCGCGCATTGCCTTCCATGCCGATATTACGGGCAAGGAGATTACGACCAAGCTGCTCCAGGCTGTCCGCAAACTGGACAACGTGCAGATTCTCGAACACGTTGCCATGACCGACATCCTGACTGCCGAGCGCGATGGCGCCACGGTGTGCACCGGCGTCGTCGCCGTCGCCGTGGACGAGGACGATTCAGCTCGCCCCGCCGACGAGCTGGCAAATGCCGCTAAGGACGTGCATACCGGTAAGCCGTTTAAGATCCATGCCCGCCATACGCTGTGGGCAACGGGCGGTATCGGTGGCGTGTACGACCATTCGACCAACTACCCGCAGCTCACCGGTGACGCCTGCTATATCGCGCAGGAGCACGGCATCACGATGGAGCACCTGGACTACGTGCAGATTCACCCCACGGGCCTGTTCTCGCCGCAGCCGGGCCGCACCTTCCTGATCAGCGAAAGCTGCCGCGGCGAGGGCGCGATTCTGCTCAATGCCGCCGGCGAGCGTTTTACCGACGAGTTGCAGCCGCGCGACGTTGTTGCCGCCGCCATCCGCGAGCAGATGAAGCAGGACGGCACCGAGCACGAATGGCTGAGCTTTGCCCCCGTCGAGCGCGACGTGGTGACCGGACACTTTGCCAATATCCGCGCGCGCTGCCTGGAGGATGGCCGCGACATCCTGGACGAGCCCATTCCCGTCACGCCTACGCAGCACTACTTTATGGGCGGCGTATGGGTCGACAAGGACGGCCGCACCTCGATGCCCGAGCTCTACGCCGCGGGCGAGACGGCCTGCAACGGCGTTCACGGCAAAAACCGCCTGGCTTCCAACAGTCTGCTCGAGTCCCTGGTTTGGGGCCGTCGCGCCGCTTGGCGTATGCGCACCGGCGAGTCGCTTGCCGTGGAGCAGGCGGGCGAGCCCGCGCTTGATGGCCGTCATCGCGCCCTGAGCGCCGACTCCCTGGCAATCGATGATTTGGCCCGTGCCGCCGGCACGCAGGCCGTGGAGGAGTAGACCATGAATCCCATTACCATGAAGCTCGTCGTCGATGATCTGATTCTGCAGGCTCTGCGCGAGGACATTACGTTTGAGGACGTGAGCACGGCGAGCGTGTGCCCCACGGCGCGTCCCGCCACGGTGGAGCTCATCGCCAAGGCCGACGGCATCATCGCGGGCCTGGACGTGTTCGCTCGCACCTTTGAGCTGCTGGATCCGCAGAGCTCGGTGCTGTTTGATGTTGCCGACGGTGACGAGGTGCACGCCGGCGACCACGTGGGCCAGGTGCGCGGCGACGCGCGCGTGCTGCTTTCGGGCGAGCGCGTGGCGCTCAACTATCTACAGCGTATGAGCGGTATCGCTACCTACACGCACAACATGGCAGCGGCGCTCGAGGGTACCAAGACCGTGCTTGTCGACACACGCAAGACCACGCCGGGCATGCGCGTCTTCGAGAAGGCCGCGGTCGAGATCGGTGGCGGCAGCAACCACCGCTACAACCTGTCGACGGCCGTTATGCTTAAGGACAACCATATCGACGCCGCCGGTGGTGTGACGCGTGCGATCGAGATGGCACGTGCCCACGCATCGTTTACCACGACGGTCGAGATTGAGTGCGAGAACTTGGACATGGTACGCGAGGCCGTGGAGGCCGGTGCCGATATCATCATGTTCGACAACATGACCCACGACGACATGGCTGCCGCGATTGAGCTTATCGCCGGCCGCGCCAAGACCGAGTGCTCGGGTAATGTGGATGTCAGCAATATCCGCGCGCTCGCCGACCTGGGCGTTGACTTTATTAGCTCGGGGGCATTGACGCACTCTGCGCCGATTCTCGACCTCTCGCTCAAGCACCTGCGTCTGCTGGACGGTAAATAATGGACGCCCGCGAGCGTCGCCGTGCCATCATGGGCGTGCTCGAGGGGGCCACGGAGCCCGTTTCGGGCAGCGCGCTTGCTCGCGAGGTGGGTGTGAGCCGCCAGATTGTCGTGCAAGACATCGCCCTGCTGCGCGCCGATGGGCACGATATCGTGGCGACCAACCGTGGTTATGTGCTGCAGGAGGCCCCCAGCAGCCCCGCCGTGCCCACGCGCTTGGTCAAGGTTCGCCACAGCGTGGAGCAGGCAGGTGATGAGCTCACGAGTATCGTCGACGTGGGCGGTGCCGTGCTCAATGTAATCGTCAACCACCGCGTGTATGGCAAGATCACAGCCGATCTGGACATTCGCAACCGTCGCGATGTTGAGCGCTACCTGCACGATATCGAGAGCGGCAAGAGCTTTCCACTACTAACGGTGACGAGCGGCTATCACTTCCATCGCATTGCGGCAGAGGACGAGCAAACTCTCGACGAGATCGAGGCTATGCTCAAGGAGAAAGGCTACTTGGCAGACCTGATGCCCTACGAAGACGATTTGTCCTAGTCGACGCCGCATCTATAAGTTGCGGTGAAATAGTTCCTAAAATCGGCATCCAAGACATAAAACAGGAACTATTCCACCGCAACTGCCAAGGGTCCCGCTCCAAATTAGCTGCCCACATATGCAAAAGGAGGCCTCCGCGGCGATGCGGAGGCCTCCTTTTTTGCACGGTGTACTTGTGAGTGTGCAAGTGGGGGAGTTGTTACTCCTCGACGATCTCGGTGATCGCGCCAGCGGGGCAAGCGTCCTGGCAAGCGCCACAGGCGACGCAGGAGTCCTCGTCAGCGACGGTAGCGACGTCCTGGAGCTCCAGAACGCCAGCAGGGCAGGAGTCGACGCAAACGCCACAAGCGATGCACTCGTCGGCATCAATTACGGGATGAGCCATGGTAGTTTCCTCTCTGTTGACCGACGCTACAGGCGATGCGCGTCGGTTTGATTCGGGCAAAAACATACCACGGGAGCGACCGTTTGCAATACCCTCTGACCGGCATCTTCATACCGTTCGCCGAGTATGCCACGGCTTACTAAAAAAACGCAGGTGAGGTCGTTGAGCTGCGCAAATGTTAGCTAAAGGTGACTTGAAATATAGAGCGATAGAGCGTGCTAGCGGAAAGTGCGACCCGGAATTAACGCTCAAAGCGGGACCTGCTTTCCGTTTGAAATGCTAGCGGAAAGCGCGACCCAGAATCGACGTCCAGAGTGGGACACGCTTTCCGGTTGAGCCCTCTAACGGAAACTGCGTCCCGGAATCGAAGCTCAAACCGGGTCGCGCTTTCCCCGGCTCGCCCCAAAGCCCCCTGCGCGGCTCCAAGCTCAAGCCTCAGTCAACTCTACATAGATCTCAATAGATCTGCCGAGAGCTCAAACAATGCGTCTACCTGCGCATTCAGGGACCTAAACTCTCAGAGATAAGAAATCTTATATGAATTGACTTAGATTTTGTATATTCCGGCCCATAAGGGGATACACTACATCCTGAAAGACAAGCCGAAGCGTCGCGCGGCAGTCCGCCGACGCGGCGCGAACGCACAAGAGAGAGGGAATTTCTAATGGGTAAGATTCTTGGTATCGACCTTGGTACTACCAACTCCGCTATGGCCGTCCTCGAGGGCGGTTCTCCGACCATTATCGTGAACGCCGAGGGCGACCGCACCACCCCGTCCGTCGTTGGCTTCCGCGCCGACGGCGACCGCGTCGTGGGCAAGGCCGCTAAGAACCAGGCGGTCACCAACCCCAAGAACACCGTGTTCTCCATCAAGCGCTTCATGGGCCGCAAGTACTCCGAGTGCACCTCCGAGCTCAAGACCGTGCCGTATGAGGTCAAGGAGGGCCAGGGCGGCCGTGCCGTCGTCAACATCGAGGGGAAGGATTACACCGCCGAGCAGGTGAGCGCCATGGTGCTCGCCAAGATGAAGGCCGACGCCGAGAAGTATCTGGGCGAGACCGTCACCGACGCCGTCATCACCGTCCCGGCCTACTTCAACGACGCCCAGCGTCAGGCCACCAAGGACGCCGGTAAGATCGCCGGCCTCAACGTCAAGCGTATCGTCAACGAGCCGACCGCTGCTGCTCTGGCCTATGGCCTGGACAAGCAGGGTTCCGACCAGCGCATCCTGGTCTTCGACCTGGGCGGCGGCACCTTCGACGTCTCCATCCTCGACCTCGCCGACGGCGTGTTTGAGGTTCTGTCCACCTCCGGCGACAACCACCTGGGCGGCGACGACTGGGACCAGCGCGTCATCGACTGGATGGCCGACAAGTTCCAGCAGGAGAACGGCGTCGACCTGCGTCAGGACCCCATGGCCCTGCAGCGTCTGAAGGAGGCCGCCGAGAACGCCAAGAAGGAGCTCTCCGCTGCCCAGCAGTCCACCATCAACCTGCCGTTCATCACCATGAACCAGTCCGGCCCGCTGCACCTCAACTACACGCTGACCCGCGCCGAGTTCGAGAAGATCACCCGCGACCTGCTCGAGCGCTGCAAGCAGCCTGTCACCAACGCCCTGCGCGACGCTAAGCTCAAGCTTTCCGATCTGACCGAGGTCATCCTCGTCGGCGGCTCCACCCGTATGCCCGCCGTCCAGGACCTGGTCAAGACCATGACCGGCAAGCAGCCCAACATGTCCGTGAACCCCGACGAGGTCGTTGCCGACGGCGCTGCCGTTCAGGGCGGCGTGCTCACCGGTGACGTCGAGGGCATCCTGCTGCTCGACGTGACCCCGCTGTCGCTGGGCGTCGAGACCATGGGCGGCATCATGACCAAGATGATCGACCGCAACACCACGATCCCGACCTCCAAGACCGAGGTCTACTCCACCGCTGCCGACAACCAGACCAGCGTCGAGATCAACGTGCTCCAGGGCGAGCGCGAGCTTGCCCGCGACAACAAGTCGCTCGGTAAGTTCCAGCTGACCGGTATCCCGGCTGCCCGCCGCGGCGTGCCGCAGATCGAGGTCACCTTCGACATCGACGCCAACGGCATCGTCAAGGTCTCCGCTAAGGACAAGGGCACCGGCAAGGAGCAGCAGATCACCATCTCCGGCTCCACCGCGCTTTCCGACGACGAAGTCGATCGTATGGTCAAGGACGCCGAGGCTCATGCCGAGGAGGACAAGAAGCAGAAGGAGGAGGTCGAGGTCCGCAACCAGACCGACAGCCTGTGCTACTCCACCGAGCAGACCCTCAACGAGCTGGGCGACAAGGTTTCCGCCGACGTGAAGTCCAAGGCCGAGGCCGCTATCGCCGACGCCAAGAAGGCGCTCGAGGGCTCTGACGTCGAGGCCATCAAGGCCGCTGGCGAGTCCCTGCAGTCCGTGGCCTACGAGCTGGCTCAGGTTGTCTACGCCGACGCTCAGCAGCAGACCGACGGTGCCGCCGGCGCTCAGTCTGCCGACGATGACGTCGTCGACGCCGACTACGAGGTTGTGGACGACGAGGACAAGTAATCATGTCCGCCCGTAAAGCTCGCACGGAGGCGGCTGCCGCTGGCGTCGCCCCCGTTGACTCTGAGGAGAAGGACGTGAAGATTCCCGTAGAGGCCGTTGACGATACCGAGGCCAATGAGGCCGCGGCCGCCGAGGCTGCCGAGAACCAGGTAGAGGATTCAAACAAGGAGGCGACGATGACCGAGGACGAGATGGTGGAAGCCGCTATCCGCGCCGGTGAGGAAGCCGCCGACAACGACTTTAAGCTTAAGTTCGAGCAGGCTCAGAAGGAGCTTACCGACGTGCGCAACGAGCTTGATGCTGCGGCAGAGGCTCAGAAGGCCGCCGAGGACAAGGCAAAGGACGCCACCGAGCGCACCGCCCGTCTGCAGGCCGACTGGGAGAACTTTCGTCGCCGCACCGCAAACGAGCGTATCGCCGAGCGCGAGCGCGCGACCGAGAAGCTTGTCACCGCGCTGTTGCCGGTGATCGACGATATCGAGCGCGCGATCGACCATGCCCGCAGCCAAGAGCTTTCCGACGACTTTAAGCAGTTCGTCGATGGCGTTGACGCGGTGCATGCCAAGCTGCTCGATGTGTTTGCGCACGAGGGCGTTGAGCCCATCGACCCCAAGGGCGAGGCGTTCGATCCGCTCGAGCACCAGGCCGTGGGGCGTGTCGAGGACGCATCGCAGTACGACGAGACCGTCAACGACGTGTACCAGAAGGGCTACCGCATGGCGGACCGCATCCTGCGTTCCGCGATGGTGACGGTGACCTACGGTGGCGAGAAGCGCCCCGCACCGGAGCCCGAAGCGGCGCCCGAGGATGCCACGGCCGATACGGCCGAGGGCACCGAGGAGTAATTGAGAAGGGCCCCGGGGCAACACCCGGGGCCCTTTCTGACCTAGTGCCATATGAAAGCATGGGCCGCCGCCCGCATGGACGGCGGACGTAACAGGAGAGGAGCTACGATGGCTGCAGGCAAAACCTTCTATGACATCCTGGGCGTATCCAAGAGCGCCTCCGACAAAGAGATCAAGAGCGCGTTTCGCAAGCTCGCGCAAAAATATCACCCCGATGCCGGCGGCGACGAGGCCAAGTTTAAGGAGATCAGCGAGGCCTACGAGACGCTTTCGGACGAGAAGAAGCGCAAAGAGTACGACCAGATGCTCATGTTTGGCGGCATGCCGGGCGCGGGCGGCGCGTATGGCGGCGGCTACGGTGCCGGCGCGGGCGCGAGCGGCTGGGGCGACATCTTCGACAGCATCTTTAGCGGCAACGGCGCCTGGGGCAGCGATTGGGGCTCGGGCTTTGCCGGGGCTGCGGGCGCTGCCGGTGCCGGCGCGGGCCGCAGCCGTGCTCGCAAGGGCGGCGACCTGTCGCTGACCGTCGATGTGACGGCCGAGGACGCGTTTCGCGGCGTGACGCACAAGGTTACCTACCGCATTCCCTCGACGGGCGAGCAGCAGACCATTACGGTCTCGGTGCCTGCGGGTGCGGTCGACGGCGGCAAACTGCGCTACAAGCGTCGTGGCGAGTACGGCGTTGCCGGCGGCGAGCGCGGCGACCTGGTCGTGACCACGCACGTGGAGGAGCATCCGCTGTTTAAGCGCAAGGGTGCCGACGTGACCATGGAGGTGCCGATCTCGGTCTACGAGGCGGCGCTCGGCTGCACGGTTGATGTGCCCACGCCCGGCGGCGCGACGGTTCGTCTGAAGGTGCCCGCTGGCACCCAGACGGGCAAGAAGTTCCGCTTTAAGGAAATGGGGGCGCCCGACGTTAAGCACCGTGGCCGCACGGGTGCGCTGCTCGTCGAGATCAAGGTGCAGGTTCCCTCGAACCTGTCCGACGATGAGCGCGATGCCATGACCAAGCTGCGCGAGGCCGACACGCGCGATTATCGCGAGAAGGTCAACCGTTACAAGGCGACGTTCTAGGGCGGTTGCGGCGCACGCCCGCGCCCGCGGGCTTATGATGGACGATAACGAGACGGAAAGGGGTCAGGTAGCATGGCCGAGGACAATAGGAACAAACCGCTGTACATGATCAGCGTGGCGGCCGAGCTGACCGGCATGCATCCGCAGACTCTGCGCGTCTACGAGTCCAAGGGTCTGGTGAATCCTCAGCGCTCGGGCGGTAACACGCGTCTGTATTCGCGTGCCGATATCGAGCGTCTGGAGCTCATCAACCAACTGACCGACGAGGGCATCAACCTCGCCGGCGTGGTGCGCATCCTCGATATGAAGGAGCGTGCCGAGGAGCGCGATCGCGAGAACGAGAAGCTCCGCGCCCGCGTGCGCCAGCTCGAGGACGAGCTGCACGAGTACAAGATGCAGAAGAAGATCACCGCCCTGGCCCCGCGCGACGGCTCAGTCAACCCCGAGCAAGTCATGCGCAAGCTGCTAGGCGCGGGAACCGATCTTTAGCTACGGCGGCTCTACGACGCAAATCCTAACAATATGAGAGTGGATAATCTCCCACTTTTGGTCCGCTTGAGGGCTAGAAACGGGGGATTATCCACTCCCATTTTTGGCTGGCGCTTGGGGACGTTCCTTTTGTGCCGGCACTTTGGGACACTCCTTGCACCAAGTCTGATGTCACTACACCGGGCTCGTTCTATGCTTTACCGAGATAAAGTGAACGTGCAGATTCGTAACCCACTCGCAACCGTTCTATGGCACGATATTGAACGAATGTATGCTATGCGCCCGAGCCTTTCGGGCAGAGTGGGAGACAGTATGGTTAAGCTGTACGAGGACGGCATCTACCTGCGCGGCGGCAGCGAGGTCGTGCCTGCGGCCGAGGCTGCCGAGCGCGGCATTACGCAGACGCCTGAGGACGCCAAGCGCGGCACCATCGCGTATTCGATCCTCCAGGCACACAATACGTCTGGAGATCCCGAGGCGCTCAAGATTCGCTTCGACGCCATGGCGAGCCATGACATCACCTTTGTCGGCATCATCCAGACGGCGCGCGCCTCGGGCATGGAGCAGTTCCCGCTGCCCTACGTGCTCACCAACTGCCACAACTCGCTGTGCGCCGTGGGCGGCACCATCAACGAGGACGACCACGTCTTTGGTCTCTCGGCTGCCAAGAAGTACGGCGGCATTTTCGTCCCGCCGCACATCGCCGTCATCCACTCCTTTATGCGTGAGAACTTCGCCGGTTGCGGCAAGATGATCTTGGGCTCCGACTCGCACACCCGCTACGGCGCCCTGGGCACCATGGCCGTGGGCGAGGGCGGCGGCGAGTTGGCCAAGCAGCTGCTGCGTGACACCTACGATGTTGCCTATCCCGGCGTTGTCGCCATCTACCTCACGGGCGCCCCGCGTCCCGGCGTCGGCCCGCACGACGTGGCGCTCGCCATCATCCGCGCCGTCTTTGCCAAGGGCTACGTCAAGAACAAGGTTATGGAGTTCGTGGGCCCCGGCATCGCGAGCATGACGACCGACTACCGCAACGGCGTCGACGTTATGACCACCGAGACCACCTGCCTGTCGAGCATCTGGGCCACCGATGAGGACACGCACGCGTTTTTGACCATGCACGGCCGCGGGGACGACTACCGCGAGCTCAAGCCCGCCGATGTCGCCTACTACGACGGCTGCGTCGAGGTCGACCTGTCGAGCATCAAGCCCATGATCGCGCTGCCATTCCATCCCTCCAACGGCTTTGAGATCGACGAGCTCAACGAAAACCTCGAGGACATCCTTCACGAGGTGGAGCTTGAGGCCGCCAAGATCGGCGAGGGTAAGACGCACTTTAGCCTGCTCGACAAGATCGTCGACGGCAAGCTGCACGTGCAGCAGGGCGTCATCGCCGGCTGCTCGGGCGGCAACTACGACTCCGTGGTCCAGGCTGCCCGCGTGCTTAAGGGCGCCAACACCGGCTGCGGCGAGTTTTCGCTGTCGGTCTATCCCACGAGCCAGCCCGTGGCGCTCGAGCTTACACGCCGCGGCTACATCTACGACCTTATGGAGGCCGGCGCGATTGTGCGCACGGCATTCTGCGGCCCGTGCTTCGGCGCCGGCGACACGCCTGCCAACAACGGCCTTTCGATCCGCCACACCACGCGCAACTTCCCCAATCGCGAGGGTTCCAAGCCGGGCAACGGTCAGCTGAGCGCCGTGGCCCTGATGGACGCCCGCTCCATTGCGGCGACGGCTGCCAACGGCGGCGTCCTGACGCCGGCGACCGACCTGCCCGAGGAGACTTGGGACGAGGCCTGCGAGTACACCTTTGACGACGCGCCGTACAAGAAGCGCGTGTACTGGGGCTTTGGCAAGGCTGAGCCGGCCGACGAGCTGGTCGAGGGCCCCAACATCAAGCCGTGGCCCGCGATGGAGCCTCTCGGCGACGACATCCTGCTCAAGGTGTGCTCCAAGATCATGGACCCGGTCACTACGACCGACGAGCTCATTCCCTCGGGCGAGACGAGCTCCTTCCGCTCCAACCCGCTGGGTCTGGCCGAGTTTACGCTCAGCCGTCGCGACCCGGCTTACGTGGGCCGCTCCAAGGAGGTCGACGCGGTGGAAAAGCGCCGCGTTGCCGGCGAGGCAGCGGGCGACCTGGTGGCACTCGATGCCGAGCTTGCCAGCGTGTTTGAGGCGCTGACCGGCGCGGGTGTCGCGGCCGATGCCAAGGCGACTGAGTACGGCTCCATGCTCTATGCCAAGAAGCCCGGTGACGGTTCTGCCCGCGAGCAGGCCGCGAGCTGCCAGCGCGTGATCGGCGGTCTGGCCAACATCGTCCACGAGTACGCTACCAAGCGCTATCGCTCCAACGTGATGAACTGGGGCATGGTGCCCTTCCAGATGGAGGCCGAGCCCAGCTTTGAGGTGGGCGACTACGTCTTTGTGCCGGGTATCCGCGCCGCGCTCGACGGCGACCTGAAGGACATCGCCGCTTACGTGGTTCGCGCCGATGGTGCGGTCGAGCAGATTGAGCTCTACATTGCCGATATGACGGCAGAGGAGCGTGCCATCGTCAAGGCCGGCTGCCTGATCAACTACAACAAGTTCAAGGCCGCTGCCGAGTAACTCTGCTGTACGCCCCTGCCACACCTTTCCCTCGTGCTCACGCGCTTCGCGAGGGTCGCCCGAGGGAAAGGTGTGGCAGGGGCTACCGCGACGTTTTCGTTGGGTCTTGAGGGACGCTAATAAATAGGCTTGCTTGATGCCGCCTCTGTTATCGGGGCGGCTTCTTTTTGTCGAGAACCACCACAAAGGGGACAGGCACCTTTGTGGTGGTCCCGTTTGTCTCGACCTGTAACATCTGGGCCCTATTTGACGAGCGGTTGTTACAGATTGAGACAAACGATCGCCGCCGATCATTTCATCTCAATCTGTAACATCTAGGATCGAAAAGGGCCGCTAGATGTTACAGATCGAGACAGTGGAACATCGGAGCCGAAACCACCACAAAGGTGCCTGCCCGGCGGGACCTTATTTCGATGGGGTCCAGGTTATTTCATCGTCAAATAGCCAAGTGCGTGCCGAGCCACTGTTGCGCGCTGTCTGCGGATCGGGCTCGCAAGTTTGTTCGTAGGCATCTTCGGTACACCGATCCATAAAATCGACGACTGCCGTCTGGTCGCCCTCCATGACGTAGATTGCGTCGCCATCCGAGATATAGACCCCCGGTCCTTCATTGTCCACGCAGCCGGGGTCGTATGAGACGTTGCACAATTTGCTCCCGTTTGCCGCATCGAGCTCAAGGGTCGAATAATATCCGCCAACCATTTGGCCATTCTTGGCTCGATATATTGCGGCGCCGTACCACCGCTTAAACGTCTTGCCTTTGAGTAAACTGGTTGCCTTGCCGATAAGCTGCTCATCTTTGGTGTAGCGTCTGGCCCCAAGTTCGATACGGGGATAGTTGCTGACCCCAAGCGCTGCGGGCGTACCGTCAAAATCGACGGTGATCGAATCGGGTTTGACGATATCGGTGAGGACCTCGATGGGATAGCTTACGGTCTCAACCGCCGCCTGCGTCGCAGAGGCGGGGAGAAATGCGAGATAGATAATTCCTACGCCGACTGCGGTAATCGCAAACGCTAAGACGAGCAGGCCGATATAGGTGGAGCGTTTCACGGCGGGTACCTCGCAAACAGTATGCATTCATTAAGATAAGTGATACCAGCTTACGACAATATTCAAAAGAAAGCGATCGGTCGAAATGACGGGGCGAAAAGGTCCTATTGGGCTTCGATTTGACCTCTAATAGGAATATTTGCCCCACTCATTCTGGGCGAGAGGTCAATAATTCAGTCCACGAGTCTTGAGCGATACTATTCTCACTAAACTCACTATTTTCACTATAAGCACTATAAATACGTTAGGGAGGACGACGAGAACGTTGTGACGTGCGATAGCTAAGCCGTTTAAGCCGGACTCTGACCTTGAATCTCCGCCTCTATCTGTGCGAACGGGCTATTGTCGGTTCTCGATTCCATCGCTGCGTTCTCGTTGGGTCTTGGGATTGCCAAACGTAGACTGGGCTTGATGCCTCCTCTTTTAATCGGGGCTGATTCTCCTCTGGACCACCACAAAGGGGACAGGCGCCTTTGTGGTGGTCCTTGGTTTGTCTCGACTTGTAACATCTTGGCCGCTGAAAGTGGGCCTGGTGTTACAGATTTAGATTTTTGATTCGGGTGTCTTCTGTTCGTCTCGATTTGTAACAGATAGAGCCCTATTTGCCGATTAGATGTTACAGATTGAGACAAACGGGCGCCGCTGAACAATTCGTCTCGATTTGTAACATCTGGAGCCATAAACAGTCGCTAGATGTTACAGATTGAGATAGTAAGGGGACGAGGCCGCAGTGGGTGAGCGTGCCTGCCCCTATCTCTCAATCACTCAGAAAATCTTATATATAGAGACTTAGATTTGTGTATAAGATCGTACAAAGCTGGCAACAATACTTCTCGAACAACGTGAAGCCGCCCCGTAGGGCGGCCGCCCCAAGAGAGGTGATTCCATGAGAATCGATAAGCTAGCAATGACGTCGCGCGAGGCGTTGCAGACCGCCATGAGCACGGCTGCCGACGCGCAGGCTGGCGCGGTGGAGCCGATTCATCTGCTGTCTGCCCTGCTCGGTGCCGGCGAGCGCAACATCTCCGTGATCATCGAGCGCATCGGCGCCGACCCGGCCCAGCTCGCACGCTCCACGCAGGATGCCATCGACCATGCGCCCAAGGTTTCCGGCGAGGGCCAGCAGATGGGTCTTTCCAACGAGCTCGTCCGCGTCATCGAAAAGGCCGAGAAGAAGGCCACCAAGATGGGCGACAGCTTTGTGGTGACCGAGCATCTGCTCATGGCACTTGCCGAGGACAAGGGCGAGGCGGGCCGCGTGCTGCGCGACGCCGGCGTGACCAAGGAGCGCATCGAGCAGGTCTACGAGGAGCTGCGTGGCGATGACCGCGTGACATCTGCCGAGGACAAAACCCAGTTTGAGGCGCTGGAGCAGTACGGTCGCAACATCTGTGACCTCGCCCGCGCCGGCAAGCTCGACCCGGTCATCGGCCGTACCGACGAGATCCGCCGTACCATTCAGGTCCTGTCCCGCCGCACCAAGAATAACCCTGTGCTCATCGGCGAGCCGGGCGTCGGCAAGACGGCCATCGTCGAGGGCATCGCCCAGCGTATCGTGGCCGGCGACGTGCCGAGCACCCTGCGCGACCGCGACCTTATCGAGCTCGACATGAGCGCGCTGGTCGCCGGCGCCAAGTACCGCGGCGAGTTCGAGGACCGCTTAAAGGCCGTGCTCAAGGAGGTGCAGAAGTCCGAGGGCAAGGTCATCCTGTTCATCGATGAGCTCCACACTATCGTGGGCGCGGGTGCCACCGAGGGTTCTATGGACGCCGGCAACATCCTCAAGCCGGCGCTCGCCCGTGGCGACCTGCACGCGATCGGCGCGACCACGCTCGACGAATACCGCAAGTACATCGAGAAGGATGCGGCGCTCGCGCGTCGTTTCCAGACCGTTATGGTGAGCGAGCCTACCGTCGAGGACACCATCTCGATCCTGCGTGGTCTCAAGGAGAAGTACGAGATCTTCCACGGCGTGCACATCACCGATAGCGCGCTCGTGGCCGCCGCCGACCTCTCCGATCGCTACATCGCCGACCGCTTCCTGCCCGACAAGGCCATCGACCTGGTCGATGAGGCCGCGAGCCGCCTGCGCATGGAACTCGACAGCATGCCGGTCGAGATCGACGCCACCACGCGTCAGCTCACCCAGCTGCAGATCGAGGAACAGGCGCTCATGAAAGAGACCGATGACGCCTCCAAGGAGCGTCTGGAGGCCCTGCGCCAGGAGATTGCCGAGGTCCAGGAAAAGCTTAACGTGCAAAAGGCCGGCTGGCTCAACCAGAAGAACGCCATCGACCACGTGCAAGAGCTCAAGGGGCAGCTCGACGAGGCCAAGAGCGAAGAGGAGCGCGCGACGCGCAATGGCGATTTGGGTCGTGCGTCCGAGCTGCGCTACTCCGTGATTCCGGGCCTGCAGCAGCAGATTCAGGATTCCGAGGCCGCGCTCGAGGCTCAAAAGCAGCAGGACGGCGAGGGCCTCAACGAACAGGTGACCTCCGATGAGATCGCCGAGGTCGTGAGCGCCTGGACCGGCGTGCCCGTGTCCAAGATGATGCAGGGCGAACTCGACAAGCTCAAGGGCTTGGAGGGCGAGCTGCATAAGCGCGTCATCGGCCAGGACGAGGCCGTCTCCGCCGTCGCCGCAGCTGTGCGCCGCAGCCGTGCGGGCCTCTCCGATCCGGACAAGCCCATCGGAAGCTTCTTCTTCCTGGGTCCCACCGGCGTGGGCAAGACCGAGCTCGCCAAGGCGCTGGCCGAGTGCCTGTTCGATGACGAGCGCGCGCTCGTGCGTATCGACATGTCCGAATACATGGAGAAGTTCAGCGTCCAGCGTCTGATCGGTGCGCCCCCGGGATACGTGGGCTACGACGAGGGCGGCCAGCTCACCGAGGCCGTGCGCCGTCGCCCGTACTCCGTAATCTTGCTCGACGAGATGGAGAAGGCTCATCCTGATGTCTTCAACGTGCTGTTGCAGGTGCTCGACGACGGCCGTCTGACCGATGGCCAGGGTCGTCAGGTGTCCTTCAAGAACACGATCATCATCATGACGTCTAACGTGGGCTCCAAGGCTATCGCCGAGCTTTCCGGCAAGGACGAGGAGGAGATGCGTCACCAGGTCGACGCGGCCATGGCTCAGACCTTCCGTCCCGAGTTCCTCAACCGTATCGACGATATCGTGGTGTTCCATCCGCTCGGTATGGCGCAGATCGAGAAGATCGTCGACATCCAGCTCGCCGACGTCCGCGCGCGTCTGGCCAAGGAGCGCATGACGCTTGCCATCACCCCGGCGGCCAAGCAGATGCTCGCCGTGGGCGGCCTGGACCCGGTCTTTGGTGCCCGTCCGCTCAAACGTCTGGTTCAGCGTGAGGTTGTCGATGCCATCGCGGCGGCCATCATCGACGGCACGGTGCGCGAGGGCGATCAGGTGACTGTCGATGTCGATAAGGACGGTGGCTTTACCGTCGTGTGCGACAACACGCCGGCAGCCACCTACGAGGTCCCCGACGCCGAGTAAATTTTGGGGCCGGCTTTAAAACCGCCCCTCATCGCAAAACGCCAAGGGCGGCGGATCCAATCGGGTCCGCCGCCCTTTTTCGTGCGACAATCGATGATGTTGAGCGGATGCGATGCAAGGAGCTATGCAGATGAAAGACGAGAACAAGACGAACGCACCGGCGGCTGAGATAGCGTCCGCCGCACCCAAGCCTGTGCCTAAGCCGGCGCCCAAGCCGCGCGACCCCTACATCCGTGCCGAGAACGAGGACGATGACGGCTACGATCCCTACAGCGATCGCCGCCCCGAGCGCGAGCCGCTGTTCGAAGCCGACCCGTGGCGCTAACTTTTGTAGGGTGGTCATAATATCCCCGTCTCAAATTGACTGCTCGGGGAGTCGCATTCGAGCTCGGTTGTCCTCTCAGCCACTCGATATCCTTCGGAGCAATAACAGTGAAAAAACTTGCTTAAGTGTTAATCAAGCTACACACAATCTTGCTCTCTAATTAATCAAGAATCAGTATAATTTTGATTAGCCAGAGAGCAAGATTGGAGAATCATGGCATTCAACGACTTGGTAGCCCAGAAAATAAAGGACTTTGAGCAGCAGGGAGTTCCGCAGGTCTTTGAGCGAGACCTTGATCTGGGAAACCCACAGGAGCCAAAGCGCGACAACATCGTAAATGTGGTTGTGGGGGCCCGCCGTTGTGGAAAGACGTATCGCCTGTATCAGGAGATGCAGCGGCTTCAGGGCCGGGGCGTCGAGCTTGACCGGATGCTTTACTTTAATTTTGAGGACGAGCGCTTGCGCCCGTATGAGCCATCGCTGCTGGCGGACGTGCTTGACACGTTCTATGCGCTGCATCCTGCTGCTCGAACCGAGGGCGCTTACATTTTCTTTGACGAGATCCAGGAAATTCCCGAATGGGGTGCGTTTCTGCGGCGTGTAGTCGATACGGAGAAAGCGACCGTCTATGTGACGGGATCTTCTTCTAAGATGCTGTCCTCAGAACTTAAGAGCGAGTTCAGGGGTCGTTCTCTTATACGAGAGCTTTTTCCGTTGAGTTTTTCGGAATACGTTCGGTATAAGACGGGGAGCGTTTTCGAGCCAGATGCGACCTTTTCCCCAAGCGATGCGGCGCTGCTTCGACATCATCTGATCGGATATCTTGAACGAGGGGGATTCATCGCGACGCTTGAGCAGACGCCCGCAGACGCGATTCAGCTGCTACAGGAATATGCTTCGCGAACGGTCGCTATGGACGTCATTGAGCGTTACGACGTCAAGAACCCTCGCCTGGCATCGCTGTTCTTGACGCGGTGTATGGCATCTTCGGGACGAGAGCTGTCAGTGAACAAAGTGTACAACGAGTTCAAGAGCAGACAGATACCCGTCAGTCGTAATTCGCTCAGCGATTTACTTGAGTATTATGAGGATGCCTACCTGTTATTTTCTGTGCCGGAGTTCACGCGTTCATTGGCAAGTAACATGCGGTCTGCGTCTAAGGTCTACGCTGTCGACCCTGCGATGTTTGGAGCATTCTCTCCCGCATCAGCATTGGACCAGGGCCAGAGGCTCGAGACCGCAGTGTTCAATGCGCTAAGAAGAAGGACTCCCGCGGTGAGGACCGGCTCGGTCTGCCGCCTGCTGATCAAAGAGAAGAGCAAAAGCCATGAGGTGGACTTTGTGGCTGGGGACGCACTTCTCATGCGGGCTTATAGCCTGATTCAGGTGAGTGTGGATATGGCAAGTGAGAAAACGCGCGAGCGCGAAATTGCCGCGCTTGATGCCTCGATGGCCCAGTTCGATCTTGGCGAGTCGGCAATCGTTACCATGGATGAGCAGGCCGATATTCCATGCGAACACGGTGTGGTACACGTTGTGCCCGCATGGAAGTGGCTCCTTGCCTAATCATCTACGGATCGTGGGGCCAGGACCTCCTGGCCCCTTCATCACGGTTGGGGAGCACCATGATGCGCCCGGCTAGTCCTGGGCCTTGATGCTCGGCAGGAGAATCTGGGCGAGGTAGTCGGTCTCGAGTTTGGTCGCGGCGTCGGCCTTGCCGTCTTTGCCGACCAGCACGTTCTTGATCTGGCTATAGGTGTAGCGGTTGCCGGTCGTGAGCTCGACAAGCTCAATCGCCGTATCCATGGGGTAGGTCGACACGGGGTCTTGCGTCCGTCCGTTGATGGTCTGGGGCACCACGTACGGATAGACGGGGCCGCTGGCGTAGACGGTGTAGCCGTTGCCGAGGTTTGCCGCACCCAAAACCGCGTCGCCCTCATCGGGCGTAAAGCTCTCGCCCTCGCGCACCGCGACGAGCGTCACGAGCGGTGTGTTGGTGTCGCCGTCCAGATAAATGCACAGCGTGCTGCCGTTTTGCCAAGTCGCGACTTTGCCGTACCACTCAACGGGAATATCGAGCTGATACAGGTCCGTTGCCTTATGTCGAGCATCGGCGTCGCGGGCCGCCTGTGCCTCGCGGGAGCTCATGGCGTTGACGGCGGCGTCACGGCGCGCGGTTGCCGCCTGCTGGAGCACCTTTGCGACCGCGGCGGAGTTCACCCCGCCTTCCTCGGCATACTTGGCGGCGGCATCGATCTGGTCGTCAGTCACCGTGTCGGCCGAAGGCACCTTGAGCTTAAAGGTGGCCTGGGCACTCAAATCCTGCCCATCGCTCTTAATGGTGACCTGCGCCTTGGTGGTCGGCACGGTGTAAATGGTACCGTCGGCTGCGATGGGGGACCCAGCGATGGAGAGCGTATAGTCGCCGGGCAGCAGCTTAATGCCGCGACCGTGTTCGTCAACGTAGAGCGTTTCGCTCACGGAAGAACCGTCGGAATCCTGGCCGCTCACCTGCACGGGAATCTTGGAACCAGTTGAGCAGTCGAGCCCTGCGGCATGCACGCCAATCTGCACCGACATCATCGTGTGTGCACTGGCGGCGACAGCGGCAGCCTGCTCTTGCTGATATCCGTTCCAGGCAGCATAGCCTGCGCCGCCGGCGACGAGCGCGACGGCCACAACGCCGGCAACCATCAGGTTGCGGCGCTTGGGCGGCATTTTACGATGACGGGCCTCGGCCTCATGTGCCGAAGGAACAGACGGTAGGGGGATATCGCCCATGGCGATGGTCTCGTCCACGGCAGGCGCAGAGCCCAGGCCGGGGAGCTCGCGGGTCAGCGAATCTTCGGCCGGCAAGCTGTCGAGCAAGATGGTTTCCTCGCTCGTGTCGGATTCGGGCTGGTCGTCGGCCTCGCATTCGGATTCCTCGTGCCCCGCCTCGTCCTCGGTGGGCGCGGCGCCATCGTCTTTTGCATCCTGATCATCGGGCTGCGCCTCGATTTCCGGCTCATCCCGCACATCAACGCTCGAATCGTCAAACGCAATCTCGGCCAGTGCGATCTGGTCTAGGCTCTCCAGGGCCTCGGCACACGCTTCTGCATCTTGGGCCGCATCCTCTTGGCCCATCGTCTCATCTTTCATATATCCCCCAAGCTCAATATCGGCTCAACACTGTACCCAAAAATGGAGCCATATAAAGCGCGTATGAAATATAAGATTTGATTTAACCTGAGCGCATCGTTCGGCCGCATCCTCGCGGCAGCAAAAGGCCCCCGGAACGCGAACGAATCACATTCCGGGGCTCTGCAATGCGTTGAGTTGCGCGGAGCCGGCTATGCTGCTTCGCGCTCAAGCGATGTCTGCGCCAGGCACGTTACTCGGCGTGTGCGTAATCAACCTTGGCGCGGCGAGCGGTGGCCTTCTCCCAATCGCTGGTGCCCTCAAAGACATCCTGCTTGTAGGGGTTGCGGCCGAGCTTCTTGGCGCGGTAGGCGATGTAGATGATCGCGGCGATGTTGGCGACCAGCGCGGCGATCGAGACCGCGGTAGCGGCGCCGGGGTCGAGCGTGGAGTGGGTCACAAAGATGGACTCCTCCTGGAAGTACGGGAACACCTGGGCAAACATGCACCAAATGGCCAGCGTAAAGGCGCGGTTCTGAATCCAGCCGCCCTTGTTCCAGATAAAGGCGGCGACGGTGGGCGCCAGCAGCAGCGCAAAGCCGCAGAACCAGGAGTGGGTGGGCAGGCAGTTGTAGGTGTAGCAGAAGTTCCAGATATCGTAGGCGATGATGTAGACCCAGGTCATATCGGGCCACAGCATGTCGGTCTGATCCTCGGAGGCGTAGACGCTCCACCAACCGGTCATACAGAAGATGTTGATGATACCGGCGATGCCGTTGAACACGTTGTTCCAGCCGGCCAGCTGCGTGGCACCTTCGGAGGTGACCCAGGTGGACTGGCCCAGGACAAAGAAGTGATAGGCGCTCTCAAAGTCGGACACGACAGCGATCATGATGTTGATGGCGACGATCACAAACGGCCATGCGCGGAACCAATGCGCCTTGCCGATCTTGCCCCACTGGTACTTAATGGCAATGAAGCCCCAGCAACCGGCCAGCGCCGCGTATACCTTGGCGTAGTGGAACCAGCTGTTCTGGTACACATGGGTGGGGTTGGTGAGCGCCCAATCGGCGCCTTGTGAGACGCCCACGGCGATGGCGACGCAGTAGATGGTCATGGCCAGCGGAGCCACGCCAAAGATGATGGCCGCGCCCAGCTTGGTGCGGCGGCCGACCTCGTTGAGCACGATCAGGCCAATAAAGACCATGGCCCAGCCGGCCCAGTGGATAAGGGTATCGCTACCCCAAACATCGAACAGCATGCTGCTCTCCTTTCACACGCCCGCGGCCCCTCTTCTGATCGCGGGCAGTTTGGCCAAATGTCGTCAGTCCTGGGGCTTGCGCTCCGGATACTTGGCGGTATAGCCCTCGATGTGGAGTGTCGAGGCGATGATTTCCTTGACCGTCTCGTCGGGCACATCGGGGTGCGTGCGGATATACATCAACAACCCCATGATGAGGGTGTAGAACGTCTCGTAGACATGGTCGATGCGTAGCTCATGATGGGCGACAAAATCCACCACGGTGGTGTCGCAGATATACTGCGCCACGCGCTGGACCACGTTGTGCAAAAAGCCGCCGTAGAGCGCGCCGCTGCTCGAGGTGAGCGTGCTCGGCAGCTCGTGGCCGCTGGCGACCAGGCGCTTAAAGAGCGGGGCGACGGTGTCGAGCGCGCCCTCGATATCTCCGACGGTGCGGCCGGCATTCCACTGCTCGAGCTCGGAGATAAAGCCGTCGATCGCCTCGTCCATAACAGCGGTGACGGCGGCGTCCATATCGGCAAAGTAGTGGTAGAACAATGAACGCGTGCAGCCGGCTCGCTTGGTCACGGCCGATACCGATAGGTGGGACACGCCCAGCTCGGAGCTTACGGTACGTACGGCATCGAGGATCTCGCGACGGCGTTCGTCGCCCGTCAGGCGCTTTGCCGCGCTATCGGATGCGGGAACGGCATCGACCACAGAGGTATCTGCTGTGTTGTTGCCCATGTTTTTGCCGCCTTTCATCCTCTTTTGCCTGACCGTTCGCCTAACAGTCTTGAATATTGTTGACGGTTCGTCAATACTATTTTTGACACAATGTCAACAATGGTGGGTGAACGGCATGGGGGCATGCCCAGCCTGCAAAAAAAAGAGGGGCGCCGCGGTCTCGCCAGGCTGCGGCAAGAGAAGGGACAACCATGATTCTCAACGGACCGGGAATTAGCTACACCGAGCCCGATATCGGCGCCGAGTTTGTGCCGCCACTGCCGGAGCACCCGCGCGAGGCCATCGTCAAGCTGTGCGAGCACTGCACCAACCGCCTGCTGCATCGCGACGAGCTGCTGGGCTACGAGTACTGGTCGTTTGCCGAGGCCGCGACCGACGAGCAGGCCGAAGTGCTCTGCAAGATGAAAATGCGCCGTCCCTACACGCTGCCCGAGATGGTCAAGATCACCGGCATGCCCGAGGCAGATATCGAAAAGATGCTCGACGACATGAGCTACACGGGCCTGCTCGAGTACAACTGGGAAAACCCCGAGCGCGCCAAGCAGTGGGTGCTGCCCATGCTGGTGCCCGGTTCGGCTGAGTTCCTCAACATGCGCGTGAGCCAGCTCGAGGAGCACCCGGTCTATGCCAAGTTCTTTGAGCAGGCGTCCAAGGGCCCGCTGTCCAAGGCGACGCCGATGGTGCCGCCCGGAGGTGCCGGCATCGGCATGCACGTCATTCCCGTCGAGAAGGCCATCGATGCCTCGAGCACCTCGGTGCCGATCGAGCATATCGAGCATTGGCTCGACAAATACGATGGCAAATATGCCGCCAGCACCTGCAGCTGCCGCGCGAGCCGTCGTGTGATGGGCGAGGGCTGCGCCGACGACCCGGCTGACTGGTGCATCGCCGTGGGCGACATGGCCGACTACGTGGTCGAGACCGACCGCGGCCATTACGTGACCCGCGAGGAGGTCTACGACATTCTGCGCCAGGCCGAGGACAACGGCTTTGTGCATCAGATCACCAATATCGATGGCGAGAACAAGATCTTCGCCATCTGCAACTGCAACGTTAACGTGTGCTACGCCCTGCGCACCAGCCAGCTGTTCAACACGCCCAACCTGTCGCGCTCTGCCTATGTCGCCAAGGTCGAGAAGGACAAGTGCGTGGCCTGCGGTCGCTGCGTAGAGGTGTGCCCGGCCGGCGCCGCCAAGCTGGGCCAGAAGCTCTGCAGCAAAAAAGCCGGCGGACAGGTGCCCGAGTATCCGCGCCAGGAGCTGCCCGATGCCACCAAGTGGGACCACACCAAGTGGTCGCCCAACTACCGCAACGACAACCGCATCGAGACGCATGAGTCCGGCACCGCTCCCTGCAAGACGGCCTGCCCCGCGCACGTTGCCGTTCAGGGCTATTTGAAGCTCGCGGCTCAGGGTCGCTATGACGAGGCACTGGCGCTCATCAAGCGTGAGAACCCGCTGCCCGCCATCTGCGGCCGCGTGTGTAACCGCCGCTGCGAGGATGCCTGCACTCGCGGCCGTGTGGACGCCGCCGTGGCTATCGACGAGGTCAAGAAGTTTATCGCTCAGCGCGATCTGGATGCCGCGACCCGCTATGTCCCACCTGTGGTGACGCCGACGCGCGCTGGCGGCTTTGATCAGAAGATTGCCATTATCGGTGCCGGTCCGGCCGGCCTGTCCTGTGCCTTCTATCTGGCCGAGAAGGGCTACAAGCCCGTCGTATTCGAGAAGAACGAGCGCCCGGGCGGCATGCTCACCTACGGTATTCCCAGCTTTAAGCTGCAGAAGGATGTTATCGAGGCCGAGGTCGAGATCATTCGCCTGATGGGTGCCGAGTTCCGCTATGGCGTTGAGGTCGGTCGCGATGTGACGCTCGACGAGCTGCGCGAGCAGGGCTTTAAGGCCTTCTACGTTGCCATTGGCTGCCAGGGCGGCCGCCTTGCCGGTATTCCGGGCGAGGATGCCGAGGACGTGACCGTGGCCGTCGACTTCCTTCGCGAGGTTAACAGCGGCAAGATCGATACCCTGTCCGGCCGCACCATTGTGGTGGGCGGCGGTAACGTGGCCATCGACGTTGCCCGCAACGCCTGCCGTCTGGGCTCTGAGCACGTTGAGATGTTCTGCCTGGAGAGCGAGGCCCAGATGCCCGCCAGCGAGGAGGAACGTCGCGAGGCCGTTGAGGACGGCGCTCACATCAGCTGCGGCTGGGGCCCCAAGGAGATTCACCTGGACGAGGCCGGTCGTGTGTGCGGTATCACCTTCAAGCGCTGCACGCGTGTCTTTGACGACGAGGGCCGTTTTGCGCCCGAGTACGACGAGAACGATCTGCGCCGTGTCGATGCCGACCGTGTCGTCATGTCGATTGGCCAGTCCATTGTGTGGGGCGACCTGCTGGCTGGCTCCAAGGTGGAGCTCGGCCGCGGCCGGGGTGCCCTTGCCGATCCCCAGACCTACCAGACCGCTGAGCCAGACATCTTTGTGGGCGGCGACGTCTACACCGGCCCCAGCTTTGCCATCGACGCTATCGCCGCCGGCCACGAGGCCGCCGTGTCCATCCATCGCTTTGTGCAGCCGGGATCCACGCTCACCATCGGCCGCAATCAGCGCCGCTACACCGCGCTCGACCGCGACGACGTTGTGCTCGAGAGCTACGACAACGCGAGCCGCGAGGTTGCGCATGTGGACCGCGAACGCGAGAAGGCTGCGCCGTTTAGCGAGTATGTTGAGACCTTTACCGAGGAGCAGGTGCGCGTCGAGACTGCCCGCTGCCTGGGCTGCGGCGCCTCGATCGTCGACCCCAACAAGTGCATCGGCTGCGGCCTGTGCACCACCAAGTGCGCGTTTGACGCCATCCATCTGGATCGCGACCGCCCCGAGTGCTCCACGATGGTCAAATACGAGCAAAAGCTCCCGAGCCTTGGCAAGTATGCTTTAAAGCGTGCAATCAAAATCAAGTTCGGTCGTAAATAGGTAACCATGGCGGGTAAGGGGACGGCGCAGACTAGACTTCGCCGTCCCCTTGCTTTGAGTTTGCATCGCATCAACCGTTGTTGAAAGGTTTCTACCTTGCATGAATTGGGAATCGTCTATCACATTATTCGCGATGTCGAGAATGTAGCGCGCGCTCATGGCGTGCGTCGCGTTTCGAGCGTAACGTTGCTGTTGGGCGAGGTCTCGGGCGTCGTTCCCGACTTGCTACTCGACGCTTGGCGCTGGGCAGCAGATAAAAAGCCTATCGCGCAGGGCGCGGAGCTTATCGTGGAGCCCGTCGAGGCCGTGACACATTGCGAGGCGTGCGGCCGCGACTACGCGACGGTCGAGCACGGCAAGACCTGTCCCCATTGCGGTAGCGGCGAGACCTATTTGCTGCAGGGCCAAGAGGTAATGATCAAACAGATCGAGACTCCCGACGAGGACCCGGCAGACGCTGCTCCTGACGGCCTCTCCGACGCACCCGATGCCGTCGACGCCGCCAACCCACTCCACATCGCCTAACATCCAATGACTGCATGGGCTAGAGTTCTAAACATATTTGCTTCGGTTAGTCAAGTCATGTCTGTTTAAACAAAATGGCGGCACGCAGGCGCATTGGGATCCACCTAAAAGCGGTTTTAACGAACAGTGCGCCTGTATATGTCTTTGGAAACAATCGGCAAATCACGTTTTATCAGGCAATGAGCTGTAAACCAGCAATGTAATCAATTTGTAACAAACTTAGACGTTTAAACAAATAATCCAACCTTTTGCGAATTTAGCTATAATTCCACAATCCAAACAGGTATACTCCTTTCATGTCGTGTAGGAAATACGTAGACAAAAAGGAGGTTATGTGATGGTAAGTATTGTTCTTGCTAGCCACGGGGACTTGGCAGCTGGAATCAAGCAGACGGGCTCGATGGTCTTTGGCGATCAGCCGTCTGTTGCCGTGGTCTCGCTCGAGCCGAGCATGGGCCCCGACGATTTCCGCGCCAAGGTTGAGGAAGCAGTCGCTTCCTTCGAGGACCAGGAGCAGGTGCTCTTCCTCGTTGATCTGTGGGGCGGCACGCCGTTCAACCAGATCAGCGGGCTCATCGAGGGCCACGATTCCTGGGCTATCGTCACCGGTGTCAACCTGCCTATGCTCATCGAGGCATATTCGCAGCGCTTTGACGCAAAGAACACTGCACATGCGATCGCAAAACATCTCGTGACTGAGGCTAAGGCTGGCGTGCGCGTCAAGCCCGAGTCTCTGGAGCCCGAGGAGAAGAAGCCGGCTGCGGCCGCCGCTGCTCCTGCAGGCGCCATCCCTCCGGGAACGGTCATCGGCGACGGGCACATCAAGATTGCCCACGTCCGTATCGACACCCGTCTGCTTCATGGTCAGGTGGCCACCACGTGGACCAAGCAGATCAACCCCAACCGCATCATCGTGGTTTCCGACGGCGTTGCTCACGACGAGCTCCGCAAGACCATGATCGAGCAGGCTGCCCCTCCGGGAGTCCATGCCAACGTCGTGCCCATCAAGAAGATGGCCGAGGTCGTCAAGGACACGCGCTTTGGTGACACCAAGGCCATGCTGCTCTTTGAGAACCCGCAGGATCTGCTCAAGGCCATCGAGGCCGGCGTCGACATCAAGGAAGTCAACATCGGTTCCATGGCTCACTCCAAGGGCAAGGTCGTCGTCACCAACGCCGTCGCTATGGGCGATGACGACGTCAAGACTCTCGAGGCCCTCAAGGCCAAGGGCGTCAAGTTCGAGGTCCGCAAGGTTCCTTCGGATTCCTCCGAGGATCTCGACGCCATGTTGAAGAAAGCTAAGGCCGAACTGGCCGCTCAAGCATAGTAAAGGAGGGTCCGATACATGTCTGCAATCACTATTCTGCTTGTTGCGATTGTCGCGTTGCTTGCCGGTATGGAAGGCATTCTGGATGAGTTCCAGTTCCATCAGCCGCTCGTGGCATGCACGCTTATCGGTCTCGTAACCGGTCACCTTCAGGAGGGCATCCTCCTGGGCGGTTCGCTCCAGATGATGGCCCTTGGCTGGGCTAACGTTGGCGCCGCTGTCGCGCCTGACGCCGCTCTGGCCTCGGTCGCTTCTTCGATCATCATGGTGCTCGCCCTCAACGGTGGCGCCACCGATTCGGCAAAGGCCGTTACCGCCGCCATCGCCGTCGCCGTCCCGCTGTCGGTCGCTGGTCTGTTCCTGACCATGATCTGCCGTACCCTGGCTACCGCTATCGCTCACGCCATGGACGGTTGCGCCGAGAAGGGCGACTTCTCCGGCATCGAGCGCTGGCAGTACGCTGCTATCCTCATGCAGGGCCTTCGTATCGCCATCCCGGCAGTACTTCTGTGCATCATCCCGGCCGAGGCTGTTACCAACGCGCTTAACGCTATGCCCGACTGGCTGTCCGGCGGTATGGCTGTCGGCGGCGGCATGGTCGCTTCCGTCGGTTACGCCATGGTCATCAACATGATGGCCACCAAGGAGACCTGGCCGTTCTTCATCCTCGGCTTTGTCCTTGCTGCCATCCCTCAGCTCACGCTGATCGCCCTTGGCCTCATCGGCATCTCCCTTGCCCTCATCTACCTTGGCCTTAAGGATCTGGCCAAGCAGGGTGGCGGCATGGGCGGCGGCTCCGGTGACCCGCTCGGCGACATTCTGAACGATTACGAGTAGGAGGGGAGTGATACATATGGCAGAGAACAAGATTCAGCTCACCAAGGCTGACCGCAAGAAGGTTTGCTTCCGTCATCAGTTCCTTCAGGGCTCGTGGAACTACGAGCGTATGCAGAACGGCGGCTGGTGCTTCGCAATGATCCCTGCGATCAAGAAGCTCTACACCAGCAAGGATGACCAGATTGCCGCTCTTAAGCGCCACCTGGAGTTCTATAACACCCACCCCTATGTTTCCGCCCCCGTCATTGGCGTTACCCTCGCTCTCGAGGAGGAGCGCGCCAACGGTGCCCCGATTGACGACGTCGCCATTCAGGGCGTCAAGGTCGGTATGATGGGCCCGCTCGCCGGTGTCGGCGACCCCGCCTTCTGGTTCACCCTTCGCCCGATTCTGGGTGCTCTGGGCGCTTCCCTGGCCCTGTCCGGCAGCATCGCCGGTCCGCTGCTGTTCTTCTTCGCGTGGAACATCATCCGTTACGCCTTCCTGTGGTACACGCAGGAGTTTGGCTACAAGGTCGGCTCCTCCATCGCCAAGGACCTCTCCGGCGGTCTGATGGGCAAGGTCACCGAGGGTGCTTCCATTCTGGGTATGTTCATCATCGGCGCCCTGGTCGAGCGCTGGGTGTCCATCTCCTTCACCCCGGTCGTCTCCAAGGTTACGCAGTCTGCTGGCGCCTTTATCGACTGGGCTAACCTGCCCTCCGGTTCTGAGGGTGTCAAGGAAGCACTGACGATGTATAACTCCATCGGTGCTAACGCCCTTGATCAGGTGAAGGTCACCACGCTTCAGGCCAACCTCGATCAGCTCATCCCTGGCCTTGCCGCCGTGTGCCTGACCCTGCTGGTCTGCAAGCTCCTCAAGAAGAAGGTCAGCCCGATCGTCATCATCCTGGCTCTCTTCGCCATCGGCATCATCGGTCGCGTCTGCGGCTTCATGTAAGCACGTTTCGGCTTAAGACCGAGAATTGCTAGGCAAGGGCTTTTGAGCCATTGAAACGGACCGCACCCGGTGGGTACACTGGATGCGGTCCGATTGTTTTATTTGGAGGGCGAGGCGCGCATGGCGCAATCTCAGAACAGCACGGTCGATCTGGCAACGCCGGCAACCTGCCTGATGGGGCTTACCAGCCACGGTAACGTGATGGTGGGCAATAAGGCGTTCGAGTATTACAACGAGCGTAATCCCGAGGATTATATTCAAATCCCGTGGGACGAGGTCGACTATATTGCCGCCGAGGTTTTGCGCGGCACCAAGAAGATCACGCGTTTTGCCATCTTCACCAAGGACAACGGTCACTTTACGTTTTCGACGCGCGACGACAAAGAGACGTTGCGCGCGGTCCGCAAGTACGTCGACGAGGACAAGCTCGTGCGTTCGCCCGACTTTATCGATGTGACGGCCAAGGGTGCCAAGAGCATCCCTTCCGTTATCAAAAACCTCTTCCACAAAGGCAACTAGCTCCTCATAAGTTGCGGTGAAATAGTTCCTAAATACGGCTTTAGATGCTTCAGACAGGAACTATTCCACCGCAACTTCGAAGTCTAGTCATGCGACGTATGGCGATGCAGTAAATCTGCTACACTAGTACAACATGCCTCCGTAGCTCAGGGGATAGAGCACCGCTCTCCTAAAGCGGGTGTCGACGGTTCGAATCCGCCCGGGGGCACCAGAGATTTGTCGAGCCCGGTACCACCACGGTGCCGGGCTCTTCTGGTTCATGCCGTGTCAAAAACGAAGCGCCCGCTTGCTGGGGGAGCAAGCGGGCGCCTGTGAGCGAATATGTTTGCGGCGAGAGCCGTAATGAGCGGTGGGGTGGCGACTAGTTGGTCGTACCGGAATCGTCGCCCGTGCTCGTGCCCGAACCCGAGCCCGAGCCCGAAAGTGCGACCGTCAGCGTAATCGTGCTGTCGGTGGACTGCTTGCCGGTGGGGGAGACGCCCGTAACGGTGGCATCCTCGTTACCGCTTACGGGATTGCCGTTCTGGTCACAGAAGCCAATGTTATAGAAACCGGCGTTGTTGAGCGCGGTGACGGCGGCGGAAATGCTCTTGCCGTACAGGTTGCCCGGAACACTGGCCTTGCCGGACTTCTTGGCAATGACGACGGTAATCGTGGCGCCGGGCTTCTGCTTGCCGCTGGGGTTCCAGCTGATCACGGTGCCCTCGGTAACCGAGTCGTTCTCCTGGTAGCTCACGTCGACGCCAAAGCCTGCCATATCGAGGGCGTTGCGCGCCTGGGCCTCGGTCATGTCGGTCAGGTCGGGGACGGACGTGGTATCCGGGCCGCCCGAGACCTTGTACGAGATGGTCGTGCCTTTCTCGACTTCCTTACCGGCTTCGGTGCCCTGCTCAAAGACCTGGCCCTCATCGGCCTCGTTGGCCTCCTCGGAGGCGTTGCCCTTCAGGCCAACGCTTGCCAGCGCGGCTTCTGCCTGGTCCTTGGTCAGGCCGACAAGCCGGGGAACCTCAACCTTCTCGGAGGGCTTGGGGCCCTTGGAGATTACCAGGTTCACCTTGGTGCCCTTGGCCTTCTTGGTGTTGCCGTTGGGCGTCTGCTCGGCGACCTTGCCCTCGTCGACATCGTCGTTGTAGCTTTGGTCGATGGTGCCGACCTCGAGGCCGGCTTCCTTGATCAGCTCGACGGCAGTCTGCTGGTCCTTGCCCAGCACATCGGGCACGGTGACCTGCTCGCCGCCAAAGAGTCCTGTGGCAAAGGCCACCACGATGCCGATGACGGCAACGGCTGCCACCACGGCGGCGATGATCTTGTTCTTGTTGGATTTGGGCTTTTCGACCTCGTAGGAGCCGGTGGAGCCCGAAACCGAGCTACGGGCGGTATTCTGGCCGCTCACGCCCGAGACGGGACGCACCATGGCGCGCGTCTGATCGGAAAGCTCGCGAGTCTTGGTGGCGCCCAGCTCACCGGGGGCACCGATGATGCGCGTGGGCTCCGAGACGTTGACGGCACGGCCCGACAGGTAGCTGTTGAGCACCTGACGAAGCTCGTCGGCGGTCTGGAAGCGGTTTTCCGGGTCCTTCTCCATGCACTTGAGGATGATGCGCTCAAGGTCGGCGTCGACACCGGAGTTGATCTGGCTCGGCGGAATAGGCAACTCGTTGACTTGCTTGAGTGCGACCGAGATGGCGTCGTCACCGTCAAAGGGAACGCGGCCGGTGGCGCACTCGTACATCACGACGCCCAGCGAGTAGATATCCGAGGTGGGGCCGAGGTCCTGACCGCGGGTCTGCTCGGGGCTGACGTAGTGGGCGGTTCCCAGCACGTTGTTGTCTTGCGTGAGGTGGCTGTTCTTGGCGCGCGCGATGCCAAAGTCCATCACCTTGATGTTGCCGTCGGGCAGCACCATGATGTTCTGCGGCTTAATGTCGCGGTGGATGATTTCGTGCTTGTGGGCGACCGAAAGCGCGGAGCTGATCTGCGAGCCGATCTGGGCGACCTTCTTGGGGTCGAGGGCGCCGTGGCTCTTGATGCCGCTCTTAAGGTCGGTGCCGCGCAGGTACTCCATGACGATGTAATAGGTGTCGCCGTCCTTGCCCCAATCGTAGACGCCCACGATATAGGGGGAGGAGAGACCGGCTGCTGCCTGGGCCTCCTGCTTAAAGCGTGCGGCGAAGGTTGCGTCGCCAGCATACTGCGGCAGCATGATCTTGACGGCAACCGTGCGGTCGAGGACCTGGTCCTGTGCACGGTAGACGGTCGCCATGCCGCCTGTTCCCACCTTATCCTTGAGGAGGTATCTTCCCCCGAGGACCCTCTGTTCCATTCCTGCTCCTAACATAACTATTCGCTCAACGATGTGTGTAGTACCTACGATGTGGCCGCTGGGGCCGTGTGGCGCGTTGCCGCTAACTCTTCGGCCGCGGCGCGCCTCGGGTGTCCGATTCGATCATGGGCATCACGCTCCCTGTGCGGCAAGCGCCGCGGTCAGGACGATACCGGCGATCTTGGCGGCCTTGACGTCATGCTTGTCGAAATCCTCCAAGGCCACCGAGATGGCGACCGTGGGTGAATCGTAAGGTGCAAAGCCAACGAACATCGAGTTGACGTTGGTGCCGCCGGTCTCGGCCGAGCCGGTCTTGCCGGCGACCTTGACGCCGGGGATCTGGGCATCGGTGCCGGTGCCGGACTGGACGACGGCAAGCATGGCCTGCTTGACCTGGTCGGCCGTGGCGGAGCTGACGGCCTGACCAAGCGAGCGGGACTGCGTGGTCTTGACCACGGTTCCGTCCGGGGCGAGTACCTGGGCTACAAAGTACGGGTCCATGACCACGCCGCTGTTAGCGATGGCGGCGGCAATCACGGCGTTTTGCATGACGGTGGTCTGCGGGCCGGGCGTGTGGTCCATGCCGACAGGCTGGCCGGCGCCGGCCCAGGCGGTCTCCCACTCGGTCATGAGCGACGGGTCGGCCATGATGGAGGCCGCGGAGGTCAGGTCCTGGCCGAGCTTTTGGCCGTAGCCAAAGGCGTTGGCAAACTGTACGAGCGTGTTTGCGCCAACTTCGTTTGCCACCTGGCCAAAGACGACGTTGGAGGACACGGCAAAGGCCTGCTGCAGGCTGATGGTGCCGTAGCTCTCGTTGGCATAGTTGGTGACCGGTGCGTTGCCGATGTCCATGGAGCCGGGCGCCTGGTAGGTGCTGGTCAGGCTGGCGGTGCCGGTCTCGAGTGCCGCGGAAAGCGTAACGACCTTAAACGTTGAGCCCGGCGTGTACAGCGCGTCCATGGCGCGATTGTACATGGAGCCGTCCTCGCCGCCGCCCGTCTGCAGCAGGGCATCGATGTTGGTGTTGTCGTAGGTGGGCGAGCTGGCACATGCGAGCACGGCGCCGGTACGCGGGTCGATGACCACTACAGCGCCCTTAAAGCCCTTGAGTGCCTGCTCGGCCGCCGTCTGGATGCGCGAGTCGATGGTGAGCTTGGCGGTGTTGCCCGGCTGGGTCTGGCCCGCGAGCGACGCGATGGCGTTGTTCCAGCTGGAGTAGTCCTTAGAACCGGTGAGCGTGTCGTTCATGACGCTCTCGATGGCGGTGGTGCCATACTGCTGGCTCACGTAGCCAACCACGTGCGCTGCCAGGTTACCGTTGGGGTAGGAGCGTACGTAGGTGCCGTCCTCCTGTTGCAGCGACTCGGCCAGCGTCACGCCGTCGGACGTGATGATGGAACCGCGCTGGATGTACTTGGAGCGGGCGATGGTGTGGTTGTTGGTCGGCATGTCCTGATAGTCCTTGGCCTTGATGACCTGGACATAGGTGAGGTTGCCGATAAGGATGGCGAACAGCGCCGTAAAGGCGAGCACCGCGCGGGTTAGACGGTTGGCGAGCGCCACGCGGCCGAGCACACCGGATTCAGGTGTGTCGAGCAGGCGACGGCGCATGCGCGAACCGACGGAATGGCTGCCGCTGCCGTAGGAAGACGAGGTGGCAAAGCGCGTGCCCGTCGGGGCGGCGGCAGATGCGACCTGATCGTCAGAGATGGCGGCCATGGTGCCGGTGCCGGTAAGCTCGGCCTCGCGTCCGGTCGCCTCGTCACCGGCGCGCAGCAGGAGCGCGACGATGATAAAGCTCGCCAGCAGCGAGGAGCCGCCCTGGCTCATAAAGGGCAAGGTGACGCCGGTCAGCGGGATCAGGCGGGTAACGCCGCCTACGATCAAAAAGGCCTGGAAGCTGATGGCTGCCGTAAGGCCCGTGGCACTAAAGGCGGCGAGGTCGGATTTAGCGCGGGCAGCCGTAGTGAGGCCACGCACGGCAAAGAGCATAAACAGGATGAGCACGGCGCCGCCGCCCAAAAGGCCCATCTCCTCGCCGATAGCCGAGAAGATAAAGTCGGACTCGACGACAGGGATGTTGTTGGCCATGCCGTTGCCGATGCCAACACCGACCAGACCGCCATCGGCAAGCGAGAAGAGCGACTGGACGATCTGGTAGCCCTGACCCTGGGCGTCCTTAAACGGATCGAGCCAAACCTGGAAACGCACCTGAACGTGAGACAGGAACTTGTAGGCGCCCACGGCTCCAACAGCTAAGAGCGCAAGGCCGATAACGACATACGAAAAGCGCCCCGTGGCAACGTAGAGCATCAGCAAGAAGATGGTGTAGAACAGCACGGCCGAACCCAGATCGCGTTCGAAGACGACGACGAGCAGGCACACGCCCCACACGGCAAACAGCGGCAGCAGCAGTCGCAGGCGAGGGATCTTAAAGCCCAGGATCTTGCGGTTGGAGATGGAGAGCAGCTCGCGGTTCTCGGCCAGGTACCCGGCCAGGAACAGCACGATAAAGACCTTGGCGAACTCGCCGGGCTGGATGGTAAAGCCCGCGATGCGAATCCACAGCTTGGAGCCCGAGATCGTGGTGCCGATAAAGATGGGCAGCATCAGCAGGATGATGCCGATAATGCCAAAGGTGTACTTGTAGCGCATGACCACGTCGAGGTTTTTGACCAGTGCGAGCGTTCCCACCATCAGGGCCACCGAGACAAACAGGATGATGAGCTGTGAGATGGCGAGAGCGGGGGCGAGACGCGTCACGAACGTGATGCCGATGCCCGAAAGCACAAAGACAATGGGCAGGATGGCGGGGTCGGCACCGGGCGCCAAGATGCGCACGGCAATGTGGGCCGCGGCAAAGGCGGCAAAGAGGCCGATCGGTACGGCGAGCGTCTCAAAGGAGATGGCAGCGCCCGCGGTGAGGACGTACATCGCATACAGCAGGATGACGGGGAACGCCGAGGCGATGAGCAAGAGCAGCTCAGTGTTGCGGCGACTCATAAGCGGCACTCCCTTTCTAATTCTTATCGGAGGCTTCGGCCTCGGCGGACTGTTCGGCGGTTTTCTCGGAATCTGATTCGGAGGTCGATCCCTGATTGGTGTTGTCGCGAATCGTTTGCGCGTCGATCACCTGGCGGGTCTGCTCCTCGTCGATCTGGTGGCGGTACTTAGATATCGTGTCCTGCGCATCGTCGACACTTGTTTGCGGAATGCCCGCCTTGAGGCGGTTTTGCGTGTCTTCGGGCAGGTCGGACAGCTTGATGCTGGTTTCGCTTTCGAGCCAGTGGAGCTTGAGTCCGAGTGGCTTGCCGGGCAGGCCGCGCCAGACGGCGACATTGCCCTGGTAGGTACCAAGGTAGTACGAGCCGGTGACACCCGTGTAGGCCCAGATGCCAGCTGCCAGCACAAAGACGAGGGCCAGGATGGCGGCGATAGTAACGTTGCGGCGACGCACGCGTTGCGCCTCGCGCATAACGCCATCGTCAACCAGGTCAACGACTACTACGGTTACGTTGTCGTGGCCGCCGGCGGCAAGCGCCGCGTCCACTAGGTTGTCGACGCAGATTTGCGCGGTTGAGGACTGCGTGGCGATGTTCTCGATATCGCTATCGGGAATCATGCTCGAGAGGCCATCGGAGCACAGGATCAGACGGTCGCCTTCCTCGATATGCAGAGTGAAGTGGTCGGCATACATGGCGGGGTCCGAGCCCAGCGCACGGGTAATGACCGAACGGTTGGGGTGGACGCGAGCCTCGTCTGCCGTGATCTCGCCGGCGTCCACGAGCTCCTCCACGTAGGAGTGGTCGCGGGTCACGCGGATGAGCGTGCCCTCGTGGAGCAGGTAGGCGCGAGAGTCACCCACGTGGGCGATGGCGAGCGTGTCGTTTTCGATATAGGCGCAGGTGGCTGTGCAGCCCATGCCGGGCTTGCCCAGGCCGTTCAGGGCTGCCTCGATTACGGCGGCGTTGGCTGCCTCGACGGCTGCGGCCAGGCGTGCTGCGTCGGCGGACTGTGGGGCCGTCTTGGCTATAGTCTCGACGGCGATGGAAGAGGCTACCTCGCCGGCGGCGTGACCGCCCATGCCGTCGCATACGCAAAAGAGCGGCGACTGCACCAGGTAGGAATCCTCATTGTGCGGGCGCACACAGCCAACGTCGGAGCGGGCGCCCCACATGAGTTGCGTGGTGGTGCCGGCATCATAGGTCGAGTCGGTCTCGATGCGCTCCTCGGTTAGGGGTTCAAAGCTCATGGTCGAGCCGGGGTCTTTGAGCTTGGCCTCAACGGCGGCAACGTCGATCTCGGCTGTGTCACCGGGAGAGACGGTGTCGGTCTCGGCGTTTGATTCGGAATCGCCGGTGTCCGGGGAGCCGGGCTCCTCGGACACGCGGGCGGTCGACTCGTCGTCTTGCGGGCTGACGTCTATAGGCTCGGGCGCCGGCGTAGACGCGGGCGCAACCTCGGATGCCGGGGCTATGGGAAACGCCGGCGCGGCGGGCTCGGGTGCCGCAAACACCGCAGCGCTCTCGTTGATTGCCGCGGCGACGGGCTCTGCAAAGTGAGCCGGCGCCGGGGCTGCTTCGGGCGCTGTGGGCTGTTCCGCAGCATGTGCGCCGATGGGCGCCGCTGCGGCATCCTCTTCGTCCTCGTTATCGGCGAGATCCGAAATATCATGCGTTACATGCGAAAGAGGCAGGGAGAACACGGTGTCCTCGGGCTCCACGGGTGCGGAGCCCGCCGGAGCGGCGTGGGCCGGCGCAGCTGTGGCGGCGGCCGGTGCCTCGGTCATAGTTGCGGACTTGTTCTCCTCGTCGATCATCGACGGTTCACCTTCATGACCACGTCGCCAATCTGGACTTCGTCGCCCTCACGCAGCGTCGCGGGCTCCACGAGCTGGCGGCCGTTGACGAGCGTGCCGTTAAGCGAGTTGAGGTCCTCGATGATGAGCGCCGGGCCCTGCAGCGAAAAGCGCGCATGCGAGGCCGAGACGAACGGTTCATTGATGCAGATGTCCGAAGATGGCGAGCGACCGACGATGACGGGGCCGAGCATGTCTACGTGGATGCCGCGGATACCGCGCGGACCCTTGTCCACATCAATCGTCCAGATAGCCGAGTCGCGGCGCTGCCCGCGCACAAGTCCCACGCCGGTCTTCATGACGGCGAACAGGAAGATATAGAGCAGGGCGACCAGGACGATGCGGCCTGCAAAAAGGACGATATCGATGTTCATAAGCGACTATCCCCTAAATTCAAAGGTACTCAGGCCAAACGTCAGCAGATCGCCGTTGCGCAGCGGGCAGCGCGTAATGCGGCGGTTGTTGACGAGCGTGCCGTTGGTGGAATTGAGGTCCTCGATCGACCAATCCGAGCCCGTAAAGGTGAGCTGGGCGTGGCGGCGCGACACGTTGGGGTCGCGCAGGGCAATGTCGGAAACTGAGCGCTCGCGACCGATGGTCACCTGTGCGGAGGTGATGCTATGGCTCTCGCCGCTCACGACGTCGACGAGCTGGGCGAGCGGGCGCTGCGGGGCGCGAGTGCTCGCCATGTTGGAGGCGATGCCGGCTGCGGCGCCTAGGCCCACGGCGGCACCGGTCGCGGCGGCTCCGCCCATGCCGGCAAGCGCGTCGCGCGAGATGGTCTGCGGCACCGGAATAGGAGCGGCGGCGGGGTCGGGGACGCTGGGCGCAAAGGGGTCGGCCGCGGCGAGCGGGTCGGGAGCGGCGGCGCGAGGCATCGGCTGTTGCTGGGGCATGGCTGCGGGGCGTTGCTGCTGCGGGGCGGCAAACTGCTGCTGGCCGGCGCGTGGGGCGCTGACGGCACGGCTTGCGGCGGAGTTGTTCTGGCCCAGGCCGTTTTGATAGGCGCGCTCTTCTTCGTACAGGCGGCCGAGCGTGGGGGCATCGACATTCTCGGCGAAGACCGAGAACTTGCCGGCGCGCAGCTGCGGGTCGATCATAAAGCGAACGAGGGGCTCGCCGACAAAGACGTAGCGGCGCTTTTCGGCCTGCGCCTTCACGAACTCGCGGACTTCGCGCGAAAGCTCGGGGTAGAACGGGGCGAGCATGGGATCGTCATCGGCGGCGATAAGGATGGTATAGAGTGCCGGCGCCGTGTTGACGCCGTTGATCACCAGAGTCTGATCCTCCATGTCGCGAGCGGCCTGCTTGGCAAGCTTCTTAAAGGAGAACGGGGCACGGGTGGCACCGAAGATGCCGGCCACGTGGTCCTCGAAGATGTTCAGGAAGTTCACGAAAGATCACTCTCCGTATAGGTTCTTTGGTATCCGAGCAAATATAGGCATATCCCAACGATTATAGAGGATAGGGTTCCCGCAACTGCCGCCTTGGCGGCGACCGCGGCTGCAAGGCTGGCAATTTCCATATGGTGTGCAAGACAGGATGCCGCTGCGCAGCCGATGCCGGTGACGGCGATGGCGGCGATTGCGGCAAGGTTTGAGCCCTGGTCGGCACGCTTGGCATGGGCATTGAGCAGCGCAGATGACGCTGCGGCAGTTGCCGCGACCAGCACAAAGGCAGCCCAAAGGAGCGGGTCTTCCAGCGCTGCGGCAACGTTACCGAGCCCCAGCACGCCTCCGGCTGAAAGCGCGACCGTCGCCAGACGGGCAAAAAGCACGCCCATGCCCGTTGCCGCGGCGGCGCTTGCCGGGCCGAGCCAAAATGACGCGACGCCGGCGGCGACCCCAGCTGCCAGGAAGGTATTGCCAGTCAGACAGCCAAGCGCGAGTGCACAGGTGAGCGCGGCGCTCGCGGCAGCCTCGGTGCGACCCCAGGCGATCCACCAACCGGACATGGCAGCGGCAAAGATCACCGCCACGGGCAACATCGACAGGATGCCCTGCGCCCGCATGGTGGCGTTGGCCATGAGCACCAAAAAGCCCACAGCCGAGATGGCCGAGCCGATCTGGGGGGCCAGGCCAGCCGCCGCTCCGATCGCGATAGCCGCAATGACCAGGCCGGGAAGCGCCGCGACCCCGGCCGTTTGCATCAGCAAAAAGCTAAAGGCGCCGCACGTTAGCGCCGAGATAGCGTGCATGGTGTAGTCGCGCGCATGGCTCCAGCGCGTGCCCGCCCAGCCGAGCGCGGGGTCGACCTCGATGGCGTCGTCCTCGTAGTACGACGGCTCGATATCGTCGAGCTCCTGCTCGTCATCCGAAAGCTCGCCAACCATTTGCTCCAGACTGCGACGGCCCTCGCGCACGCTGCCCAGACCGGCAAGGAGTTGGTCGCAAAATGCCTCGATGCTGTTGGGGCGGTCCTGCGGCATGGGGGAGAGCGCGCTCA
>CABUBH010000009.1 GCA_902489775.1 uncultured Collinsella sp. | reverse complement strand
GCGGGTGGTTTCTGATGCGGCGCGCTGCGCGCCCCGCACAGGCTAAAGCCTCTAATGAAAAACCGCAGGCGTTCTACCTGCGGCTTTCATTTCGCATTACTTGCCGTGGTCGAGGACTGCCGCCTAAACGTAGTAGATAGACCCATTTCGTGGCAGACGGGTCACGCGGCGGCCCTCGCGAGGCCAAAATGATCCGTTTCCCTCTGTCCACGGGAGATCAAGGGCTGTTACGGATATGGTGTCATTTCAAAACTATGCCGGATTACGGGGCTAAAGTCGAGGCCCTCATCCATACCTTCATTTTTTGAAAAACGGCAAGCAATCTACCTGCTGGTTTGTTTTTGCGATTTTCTGTATGGTCGGAGGTTCGCTATCCAGCCCCGTAATCCGGCATAGTTTTGTTCGTGGCGGCCCAACCGCGCGTTTAAGCGCGGGGCCGGTGGGGCATTTCCCCCACCGGCCCCTATTCCAGCTCTATACCAATGCTACTCCGACTTAGTTTCTACCGTGGGAGTCTTGTCCGCCGCAACTGGAGTACGAGCGGTGTCCATAGTCAGGCAGTGCTTGGGGCAGCTCTCGATGCACTCACCACACACCACGCAGGCATACGGGTCGATCGACCACGTTCCACCCTTGCGATCGACCGCGAGCGCGCCCGCCGGGCAACGGCGCGCGCACATGCCGCAGCAGATGCACACGTCCATGTCGTTAACGATATGCCCGCGCAGACGCTCGGGCGCCGCCAGCTTCTCCTGCGGATAGCACACTGTGACCGGCTGCTTGACCATAGAGCCCAAGGCCGTCTTGGCAAATGTCAGCAAACTCATGCCGCGCCTACCTTTCCGTGCAGCTAATGCAGGGGTCGATGGTCAGGATAATCATGGGCACGTTGGCCAGGAGCACGCCCTGCAGCGCATGCGTCAGACCCGCCAGGTTTTGCGACGTCGGCGTGCGCACGCGGAAACGGTCCAGGTTCTTGGTGCCGTTACCGCGCACATAGTAATACGCCTCGCCGCGCGGCTGCTCAATCACAACCTCACCGCGCGCGCCGTCGGCCGGCGTGAGCTTGGTGCGCCCGCCGATTCCGTCGTGCGGAATCTTGCCGACAAGCTCCTTGATGATGTCCATGGCCTGTGTGACCTCGGCACAACGCACCTGGCAGCGGGCATAGCAGTCGCCATCGCTAGCAACGATAGGCTCAAACGCGGCCAGATCCGCATAGGCACCGTCGCCAAACATGCGCACGTCGTAGTCCACGCCCGAGGCGCGACCGAACGGGCCGACCATCGACAGATCAAGCGCGTCCTTCTTGCTGATCACACCCACGCCATGCAGGCGCTCGCCGCAGCTGTTGTCGTCCAAAAACGTATGCACCAGGGCCTCGTAGTCGGGACGCATGGCATCGAGCGTCTGCACAATACCCGCCAGCTCAGAGTCCTCAATATCGTGCTTAAGGCCGCCAATCTCGTTAACCGAAAGGATCACTCGGCCGCCGCAAGTGCTCTCGAAGATCTTGAGAATCTGCTCGCGCAGCGTCCACGAACGATAGAACAGCGCCTCGAAGCCAAAGGCATCGGCGAGCAGGCCCAGCCACAGCAGGTGCGAGTGAATGCGCGAAAGCTCATGCAGAATGGTGCGGATATACTGCACGCGGCCGGGCACCTCGATATCGAGCATGCGCTCGCAGGCGCTGGCATAGCCGCAGCTGTGGCCCACGGCGCAGATGCCGCAAATGCGCTCGGCGATGTAGCCAAACTGATGCATGTCGCGCTTTTCGGTGAGTTTCTCGAGCCCGCGGTGTACAAAGCCGATCTGCGGAATCGCCTCGATAACGCGGTCGTCCTCGATCACCAGGTCCAGATGAAGCGGCTCGGGCAGCACCGGGTGCTGCGGGCCAAACGGAATAACGGAGCGATGTGCCATGGACCTTACGCCTCCTTTTTCTGCTTGTCGCGGGCAGCCTTGGCGGCAAGCGCCGCGCGGACCTTGGCCGCTTTCTCGGGATCCATGGCAGCGAGCTTTGCCTCCATCTCGGCAGCCTTGAGCGCGGCCTTCGCAACAGCCTCGTCATGCTGAGCATCGGAGCCGGCAGCCGCAGCGGGCTGGGCGACGGCAGCGCCCGCAACATCGCCGACACCCGCAGCGCCCTCCCCCGCAGCGGCCGTGGCAGCGGCGGCCTTCTCGGCCGCGGCCTTGCGCGCCTTGGCCTCGGCAGCGGCACGGACCTTCATGGCCTTCTCGCGCGCAGCCTTCACCTCGGGCGTGATAACGCTCATGGGCTCAGCCGTTGAGACCTGGTAGAAAAAGCCCTTAAAGTCGAGCTGCATGTCGGTAATGGCAAGACCAAACAGGTCGTGCGCCTCGTTCTCAAACGGGAACACCGCCGGATAGTACGAGCTGATGGACGGAATCTCCTGATACTGATCGATACCCTCGACTACCAGGTTCTCAATCGCATAGTTTCCGTCCCGCGCGATATGCTCCTGAGCAGCACGAACGTTGATAAACGTATAGACCAAGCGATACGTGCCGTCGTCGACGTTGCGCTCGGCGTGCATTTGCACAAAGCGCGCGCCGACGCCCTTGAGCGCCTGGACATGCGACAGGAGCTCGTCGATCCCGACGATGGTATAGATAGCCTTTTGCATTACTCGGCCTCCTTTGCAGCTGCGGGCATCCCAGCAGGTGCGTCGCCAGCAGCGGGCGCGTCGCCGGCCCCAGCCGCGGCCACAAACCCGTCCTCGCCCAGCTCAACGCCGCCATCCCAGGTAGCAGCACCGCCCACGGTAAGCGGGTCACCGCCAGCACGCATCACGGCCTCCTTCTGATCCAGGATGCCGCACGCCTCCACGATGGCATCAATCACCGTCTCGGGACGAATGGCGCACCCGGGCGCGTATACGTCCACGGGAATCGCGCGGTCCACGCCTCCGATCACGTTGTAGGCATCGCGGAATACGCCGCCCGAGCACGCGCAGATGCCGCACGCCACCACGCACTTGGGCTCGAGCATCTGGTTGTAGATCTGGCGCACGACGGGCAGGTTCTGGGCATTGACCGACCCCGTCACCAAAAAGATGTCCGCATGCTTGGGGTTGCCGGTGTTGACCACGCCAAAGCGCTCCGCATCGAACAGCGGCGTGAGCGAGGCCAGCACCTCGATATCGCATCCGTTGCAGCTCGAGCCGTCGTAATGAATAACCCACGGCGAGCGCGACATTTTATGATCCATGGATGCCGCCTCCTAAATAAATACGTCGACGAGGATGGGCATAAGATTGAGCAGGCCAAACACCAGCGCTACGCCCCAGCCGAGCTTAAAGCAGCTGCGCCAGGTGCTGCGCGCGAAGGTGTTGTCGATCAGCACCTCGACAAAGTACGTCGCGGCCATCACGACCAGGGCGACCACCCAACTCACGGGGTTGTCCCAAACAAAGAACATGCCCACCCACATCAAAAACAGCACGGTCTCGCACCAGTGCATAAGGGTCATCTTGGCCAGCGTGCCGCCGCTCATCTCGGTGGCGACGCCCTGGACGATCTCCTGATGCGCGTGATGCGAGTACGAAAGGTCAAACGGCGACTTGCGCAGCTTGATGGTGAGCACCGCGAGCAGCGCGAGGAAAATGGGCGCGCTGTACACGATGATGGGGGCCGACTGCCCCGTCACGGCGATGGAATCGAAGCTGTCGGTGGCAAGGTACAGGCCCACGCTCATCAGCAAAACGGCGGGCTCGTAACTCATGACCTGCAGCAGCTCACGGTCGGCGCCGACCTGGGCAAACGGGCTTTGCGTCGAGGCGGACGCCAACACCACAAAGATCGCAGCGAGGGTCACCATAAAAGCGCACAACAGCGTGTTGGAACCCGACACAAAGATGCCGCCGCCCACCACGGTAAAGATGAGCGCGCACGCCATGTAGGTATCGTCCATGGTGTTTACGCTGGCGGGGGCCTTGCGCAGCAGCTTGGCCACATCGTAGAAAGGCTGGAGCAGGCGCGGGCCCACGCGGCCCTGCATGCGGGCCGAAAGTTTGCGGTCAACGCCGTCGATCAGGCCGCCTACAAGCGGCGCCAGTAAGGCAAATGCCACGGTGCCAATAAAAATGCCCACGACGCCCGAACCTTCAAAATACTTGCCGCGCAGCACCGAGGGCGCACTCATGGCAAGTCGCTCGGGCCCAATCCACGCGCAACACAGCAGCGCAAACAAGATAATGCTGCAGCACACGACGCTACCCGCGGGGCCAATACGCTTCTCGCCAAGGGCGTCCTCCGAGTACCAATTGCGCTTTTCGGCCTTCACCTCGTGTCCCATCGAGCCGCGGAAATGGCGATATTTGTCGGTCCCCACGCCCGAAAGGTACACGTTGACGTGCGGTTTGTTGCTCACGCGGAATGAAGTCAGCAGCACCACGGCGATAAACGCCACGATAACCACCATCAGGTACATGGCGTCCTTGCCAATAACGTACGGCACGCGGCCAAACACCATGGCCAAGTAAGGCGACACCAGACCGCTCGAGATAACCGGGAACGCCACGCAGCACAGAATCAGCAGCGCGGCGATGGTGTTGAGGGCCATCCATTCGGTCTTATGGACATTGACCTCAACGTTTTGAGCCGTGGGGTCGACGCCCGAAAGCTTGGCAAGCCACTTGCCCCAGAAGTAAAACGTCGCGGCCGAGCCAAAGGCCAGCACCATGATCATGAGCACATTGCCGGTCTGCGCAAACGCCACCAGGGCGCCCCACTTGGACACGAGCATGCCAAACGGCGCCACAAACATGCCCATGATGCCCAGCATCATCAGACGCGTCAGGTGCGGCATGCGGCTGAACATACCGTCCATGTCCTCGATATTGCGGCTGCCGATATGATGCTCGGCCGTGCCCACGCACAGGAACAGCAGCGACTTGGCCACCGTGTGGAACAGGATCAGGAAGATGGCCGCCCATACGGCCTCGGGCGCACCGACACCCAGGCAGGCACTGATGAGGCCCAAGTTGGAAATGGTGGAGTACGCGAGCACGCGCTTGGCGTTGCTCTGCGAGATGGCCATGAGGGCAGCGAGCAAAAACGTGATGGCACCCACACTCGTGACCATAAACCCGGTCACGGGATAGATGGCATAGAGCGGGCTCAGCTTGACCATCAGGAACACGCCGGCCTTGACCATGGTGGACGAGTGCAGCAGGGCGCTCGTGGGCGTGGGGGCGACCATGGCGCCAAGCAGCCAGGTATGGAACGGCATCTGTGCGGCCTTGGTGAGTGCGGCGAGCGACAGCAGGATGACCGGCATCACCAGCAGCGCGGATTGCGCGGTTCCGGCGCCGGAAAGCTCGATCACACCCGAGATGGTCAGCGGCATACCGTTAACGTGCAGGTACATGAGGCCGGCCAAAAACGCGATACCGCCCAGCATGTTGAGGATGATCTGGGTGAAGGCGTTCTTGATGGCCTCGGGCGTGCGCGTATAGCCAATCATAAGGAACGAGCACACGGTGGTGATTTCCCAGCCGCAGAACAACCACTCAAGGTTGTCGCTCGTCACGATGACGAACATGGCCGAGAGGAACAGGAACATAAGCGCCAGGAACTGCGGGCGTCGGTCGGGCGCAGTCTGCCCGCGCAGCGCAGCCTCGTGCTCGTCATGGGCCTGGAAGTCCTTCATGTAGCCCAGGGCATACACGCAGATTAGGCTGCCGACAATGCCGACGGCGAGGACCATGATCACGCTCATGTAATCCAGGTAGAGCGGCGTCGCCGTGACGGCTTCGGCCGCGGGCAGCGTCATGGCAGCGAAGGCAACCGAACCCACCAGCTGTACCACGCCGAGCACCGTGGTAAGCACGCTCTTATATTTGTGCGCGTTGTACAGGATGACGGCGCACAGAATGACATCGATGGCGGAGCTGATGATCGAGAGCACATGCGAGGTACCGGGGGCAACCTCAAAGCTCTGCGGGCCCGCGCCAAAAAACATGACGGCGACTACAACTGTCACCGCCATAATGATGCCGGAACCTATGAGCCCCACCGCATCGCGGGCGCGGTCACCGCGCGCGAGCAGCATGCCCAGCGCCGGTACCAGCGGAAACAGGGTAAGGAAATACAGTAGCGTCATACCATCACTCCCCCATGCAAAAACGCTGCAATTGTTTAACGTTATAGCTCAATTGATGAGTAGCGGCGGCAGGTTTTCGGTCAACTGGGGAGTTTTAGGCGTACGGGGTAAGGGCACGTCCGCTTTGGAGCAGTGGGGCGACGCTCCCCTATCGCAGCGACAGGCGCGCGGGCCACTGCGCGCGGTTTATTGGCCACTTTGGAGGATGTCCCGACAGGCTCGCGCCGGTCCAAAAAGTTGGCGCGGCAAGAAAAATGCGCCCTTGTGGGCGCACCATCCCGTTTGCTATTCCGTCTTTTTAACGCGCGGCTTGCGACCGCGCGGCTTATCGACCAGTGCGGACTCACCGCTCTCGCGGTACTGACGGCACCAAGCCTTGACCGAAGACTCGCTGGGAATCTTGTGCTTAATCATGGCCTCGCGAACCGTCAAGCCGTTTTCCAGACGGTCCTTAACCACAGCGAGCTTTACGTCGTACGAATAGGTGCGATGATGCGAACCGGCATTGAGAACGGCGTCGGCACCGCCCACGGCATACGCGCGGGCCCACTGACGAGCCGTGGCCTGGGGAATGCCAAGCTCCGCGGCGAGGGCGCGATGACCGACCCCCTCTTGGAGGATCTCGACGGCGCGCTGCCTAACCTCGGGCGCATGCGTGCGAGTCCTAGTTGCTTCCGACATACCTGCCACTTCTTAGCCTTAACCGTTAATCTGCTTTCTTACGTGCAAGTTAGATAGTAGCATTTTACTGTTTGCTCAAAGCAGTTAATTAAAATAGACGCGGTGTTATCTGGGCATTTGGCACCAATTTACGACATTTCTTTATCGATTATTTACGCTGGTAGCTGACTCGCAGCTAATCGTCATTCGCTTGTCAACAAAATTGGCATCTCTTTATGTCCTTTGGCATAGAGGATATAGTTATTAACCCCTCCCCCAATAATTTTGAGTGATCAGCAAGGCAGTAGACGTCCTTACTCCTCATGATTACCGCGCATTGCTATCCACCGGAGCAAAACAAAAAGGGCGGGGCCTGCTGCGCTTGCAGGCCCCGCACCGGTTGACACCCGACGGGACACAGCCGGGCGAGACGGATCCGTGCTACCGCCCCGCCTGGCCGCGATGTTCAACTACAGCTCGTTGGCCGCGTGATATGCCGTGCGGATGGCGCTCGCAATGTCGGCGGTGCGCTCGCCCGAGCAGTCGCCCACGCAGGTCACGGGCACCGTCACGCCGTCCAGGTCAAACGCGTTGGCCTTGGAGCCCACGGCCATCACCACGTAATCGCAGGCGATCTTCACCGGCTCCTCGGCGCCGTCCTCGGTGGTGCGAACAGCCTCCACACCCTCGTCGGTAATGGCGGTCAGGCGGGTCTTCACGTGCTGCTCCACATTATGCTCTGCAAAGTCGCTCATAATCAGCGGCAGAATGGTCTCGGACTCGCCCGCGGCAATCTTGTCGAGCATCTCCACGATCGCCACCTCGCAGCCGTGCTGCAGCAGATACTCGGCAGTCTCGGTGCCCACCAGGCCACCGCCAATGACGGCGACGCGGCCGCTGAGCTCCACCTTGCCGGCCAGCACGTCCCAGCTCGAGACGACCTTGTCCGAGTCGGCGCCCGGAACGGGGATGACCACGTCGTGCGCGCCCACGGCCACAATCGCGGCGTCGGCGGCGTTGAGGTCCTCAGCGGTAGCGGCATGGCTGAGCTCAACCTTCACGCCCAGGCCAGGCAGAATCTTCTCGTAGTACTCGACCGAGCGCATGATCTCGTCCTTGCGCGGAGGCGCAGCCGCCAGCACAATCTGGCCGCCCAGGTGATCGCTCGCCTCGTAGATGGTCACGTCGTAGCCGCGCTTGGCCGCCACGCGTGCGGCCTCCAGGCCGGCGATGCCGCCGCCCACCACGGCGATCTTCTTGTCGCCCTCGCCCGGCTTAATGGCGATGGTCGCCTCGTCGCCGTTCTCCGCGTTGAGCACGCACGAAATGTACTTGCGGTTTTGAATCGCGTCGACACAGCCCTTGTTGCAGTTGAGGCACTCGCGGATGGGCTCACCCGTGGCGGCCTTCAGCGCAATGTCGGGGTCGCACATGAGCGAGCGGCCGTAGGCGATGATGTCGGCCGCGCCGTCTTCCAGAATCTTCTCGCCGGCCTCGACCGAGACAACACGGCCCACGGTTGCCACCGGCACGGAGACCAGGGCCTTGACGCGCTCGGCCACGGGCAGCGTCCAGTTGTAGGGCATGGCGCCCATGGGCGGAATGGTGTCGCCCATGTTGCCGGTGTGGTTGGCCTGCGCGACCTGGATCATGTCGATGCCCGCGCCCTCGAGCAGCTTGGCAAACTCGCAGGCCTCGTCGGGCTGCAGGCCGCCCTTACCGCGCGGCGTGCCGTCGGGGTTCTCCATGATCACGGGAAGCTTGTACTCCACCATCAGCTGCGGCGCGGCTTCCTTAATGGCAGCGACGACCTCCAGCGCGTAGCGGACGCGGCTCTCGAACGAACCGCCGTACTCGTCGGTGCGCTGGTTGAGGATGGCCGAGCACAGCGAACCCACCAAGCGGTCGCCGTGGACCTCGATGGCGTCGATGCCGGCCTGCTGCGCGCGAGCGGCCGAGGCAGCGATGGCCTCCTTGATCTGGGTGAGCTGCTCCACGCTCGCCTCGTTCACAAAGTGCTGCATGTCGTGATGCAGCTTGGCGTAGGCCTGGTTGCGGATCTCGTTGGACTCGACCATCTTGGCGGCAAAGGTCTCCTCGTCGCCGGCGGCCTTGGCCTCCTGCGCGGCCTTGGCGGCGGCCATGGATCCCATGACCATGCGGCCGACACCGGGCACGTCGTACTCGGGGTGGAACAGCTGCAGCGCGACCTTGGCGCCGTGCTTGTGGACGGCATCGGCCAGGGCCTTAAACGTGGGGATCTGGGCGTCGGTCGCCAGCTTGGGCGTGGGGCTTGCGGTCATGACGGGAGCAACGTCGCCGATGACGATGTAGCTCACGCCGCCACGGGCCAAGCGCTCGTAAAAAGCCAGGCTGCGCTCGCCAATGGAACCATCGCGCTCCTCGTAGCCGGTGGTCAGCGGCGGGAACATAATGCGGTTTTTGAGCTCAAGGGGGCCAACCGTAATGGGCTGAAGCAGCTTGGATGCAGGTGCGGTCATGGACATTCCTCTCTTGTAGGCGCGGCGGCGATGATGCCGCGTAGTTGTCTAGAGGATATGGCATGGAGGCACGGCGGCACAACGGAAATCGGCGGACAGCAGGTAGCGGCAGGTGGATGGATGATGAACCGCCTGCCGGTTTGTCTCAATCTGTAACAGTTACGCGGCAAAACCGGGTCTTACTGTTACAGATCGAGACAAACCAAACCCGCCTGCTAGAAAATCTCAATCTATAACAACAACTCGGCAAAATCCGTCCCTCGTGTTACAGATTTAGACAAACACGACCCAACCCACCGGTATATCTCGGTCTGTAACACCTAGCCGCCCAAATCGGGTCTAGATGTTACAGATCGAGATTTTGTTTGAGAGGCCGAGAATTGGACCGAAAACACGGTCCCGAAATAACAAAAAAACTCGCCGGCTAGGCCGACGAGCTGCAAGTTCTTGGTCGCGGGGGCAGGATTTGAACCTACGACCTCCGGGTTATGAGCCCGGCGAGCTACCAGACTGCTCCACCCCGCAATGTCTGGGCGCCTCATGTGCGCAAGAAAGAATATTACGCGGGAGTTCGGTAAACGGCAAGGAAAATCTCGTAGAGCATAATTCCTTCATATTTAAACCCCTCAGCCCCTATCACCGTAAACGAATCGCGGCCGAGCGCCGTCGACGGCGCGTATACAATGGTGCGCGTCCTTTTATGCCAACACCGGGAGTAGACATGCTGCTCGCTATCGATATGGGAAACACTCAGACGGCCATGGGCCTGTTTGACGGAGACGAGCTTGTGCAGTCGTGGCGCATGCCCACCGACCGCTCCTATACCGCCGACGAGATCCATGTGCGCCTGATGGGCTTCTTTAAGATGTACGGCCTCTCGCTCGACGCGGTCGACGCGGTCGCCTTCGCCGGCGTGGTGCCGCAGCTCTCGCGCGAGTGGCACACTGTGGCCGACCGCATTGCCGCGGACGCCATCGTTATCGGGCCGCAGACGGCCGCGGTGACCAAGCTGCGCGCGGCGCGTCCCCAGGCCGTAGGCGCCGATCGCGTCGCTAACGCCGTTGCGGCCGAGACCTTCTACGGCGCGCCGGCAATCGTGGTGGACTTTGGCACCGCGACCAATATCGACGTCATCGATGAGGACGGTTATTACATTGGTGGAGCTATTGCGCCGGGCATCCGCATTTCGATGGACGCGCTCGCCGCCCGAGCCGCCAAGCTCGCCAGCGTTCCGCTCGAGGCGCCCGAGCACGCCATCGGCCGCGATACCGAGGAGTGCATCAAGGTGGGCGCCGTAACGGGCGCCGCCGCCATGGCCGAGGGCCTGGTCGCGCGCATGAAGCGCGAGCTGGGCCGCGAGGATGCCACCGTTATCGCCACGGGCGGTCTCGCCAGCATCGTCGCCGATTCGACCGATGCCTTCGACGTGGTCGACGGACAGCTCACCATCAAGGGTATCTGCGAAATCTACCGCCGTATGCAGGAGCTGGGATAGAGCAGGGGCTTAAGTCGAGCACGAACGCGAGCGGCGAACTAGGCAACGCATCGGTCCTATTCCTCAAAATCGAAAATTTATCAGTTTTGAGGAATAGGCTTTCTGCTACGCCTCGCCGCATAGCCACCTCGCCAGGTCCACGATCTGCACCCCATTGCGGTCCGTGGCCTCGTGATGCGTTCGGGCGAGAATCATCTTGGGGTACGCGTCGCCAATGCTCAGCAGTGGCGAAATCTCGCGTTCAAATGTCTTATCCGAGCTGATGTCGTCGCTCACCTGAATGTAGAGCTTCTCGCTTCGCTTGATTGCTATAAAGTCAATTTCCTTTTTATAGAGCACACCGACGTATACCTCGTATCCGCGGCGCAGCAGCTCGATGGCCACCATGTTCTCGTATACGCGTCCCCAATCCATATCACGTGTACCGAGCAGTGCGTATTTGAACGCGTGGTCTGCCAGGTAATATTTCTCGCCGCTCTTAAGGTATTTTTTGCCGCGAATGTCGTACCGACGAACTTTATAGAAGGCAAACGCATCGCACAGGTACCCCATGTACGTGCCGACCGTCTTGTTCGTAATCTTTAGCCCATCCGCATTCAAAACATCTGTAATGTTGCGTGCCGACGTTATGTTGGAGACGTTGTCCATCATGTAATCGGCAATGCGCAGCAGTGCCGATTCGTTTCTCACGTTATGCCGCTGCACGATATCCCTCACGATGAGCGTTTTGAAGACATTGGAGAGATATTGGTAGCGCTGCTCCTGCAGTGGATAAGGGTAAGAGCCAGACATACCGCCGGTTCTCGCGTACTCATCGAAGTCGCGATCGACCTCGCCCTCGTCACTATAGAAGCGATACTCCTCAAACGAGAATGGGAAAACCTCGATCTCGAACGTGCGCCCCGTAAAGAGCGTCGACAGATCACTCGACAGCAAAAAGGCGTTCGATCCGGTAATGAAAATATCGTACTGCTCGGATGCATGGAGGCTGTTGATCGCGCGTTCAAAGCCGTCGCACATCTGAACCTCGTCGATAAGCAGGAAGTTTTGCTTGTCGGACACTCGATGCTCTTTCACATAGGCGAGCAGGGCATGATATTCGAGCAGGCCCTCGAACTCGTCGAGGTTGTAATTGATATGGATGACATTCGAATTGGACAGATTTGCCTCCACGTAATCGCGGAGGGCCTCGAGCAATTTTGACTTACCGCTACGGCGAATGCCCGTTATGACCTTGATGTCCGGTACGCCAATAAGGCTCGTCAACGTGTCCATATATGACGTTCTATTGATGAGTTTCATTGGTGCCTCCCTGCGGTCTTCTATCGCTATTCCTCAAAAACGAAAATTTTTCAGTTTTGAGGAATAGGCTCTGCAACGAATATACCTCGTTAAAGGCCGAGCTGGCTTAATTCTATTCCTCAAAATCGAAAGATTTTCAGTTTTGAGGAATAGGGTGCTGACAACCCATTCCCCAGACAAGCAAGACCCTCCCCGGCACAGCCGAGGAGGGTCTTGTTATCATCGCTATCTTTGAACGCGGGCGCCTCGCGTTACAGTCCGCGAATCCGTACGGCCTCGGGCGGAAACTCCTGCTCGCCGGCATCAGTCTTGATGGTCGCGCGACCCCAGATGTCCAGGCCCGCAAACACACCGACCGCAAGCGGCAAACCGTTGGGCGACACCGCCGCGACCTGACGACCCAGCAGTGGCACCATGTCAAAGTACTCGCCCAGCACCGGAGCCAGCGGGCCGGCAGCGCCCTGCGGGGTGTTGGCGGCAACTGCCCAGGTGTCCACGCGGACCAGCACGGCGGCGGCCAATGCCTCGATCAGCGCCTCATCTGCCATATCCACGCCAAGCTCACCCAGCGCCGCACGCTCAACATCAACCGTCACCGCGGCAAACATACCCGCGGCACCGGCACCGCCGTTCACGGCAACACGCGCGAGCGACGTCTCAAACGCAGGCGCACCGCACACGATATCGCTCGGCCACTGGATACCCACCTTACCGGCAAGGCCCAGGCCCGGCGCCGAAGCCGTGCCCACGAGCGCGTCCATCATGCCCATCGCCGCCACAAACGGCAGGCCGTGGAAGGCGTGCATATTCACATCGGGGCGCACGACCAGCGAAAACGTCAGCGAAGCATCGCCCGCGCTCCACGCGCACCAGCCCGCGGACACGCCCTCGCGGCCCGCGTCACGCGCCGCGTCGAGCTCGGTACCGGCGGCAACAGCATTCATCTCGATCATCTACATACGCCCCAATTCGCCCACGATATGGCCCACGCGATCCTCGGGCTCCTTGACCTCGACGCCGTTGTAGCGGAAGAACCGCGCCGGGTCGTGCATCAGGTCCTCGAGCGGCACCAGCACAAAGTCGCGCTCGCCGATCAGCGGATGCGGCAGGCGCAGTTTTTTGCCGCCGTGGGTCTCGCCATCCATCCACAGCAGGTCCAGGTCGATAGTGCGCGGGCCGTTGGCCTTGGCCTTTTTGGAACGGTCGCGGCCCAGCTCGGCCTCGATCTTCATGAGCTCGTCGAGCAGCACCAGCGGCGCCAGCTCGGTCTTGATCTCGATGACGGCGTTGGCGAACGCGTCTTGGCGCGTCTCGTAGGCCGGCTCGCTCTCGTAGATGCGCGAGCAGTTGGACACGCAGGTGAGCGGAATCTCGGCGATCATGTCGCGTGCGGCGCGGATGTTGTCACAGCGATGCCCCAGGTTGGAGCCCACGGCCACAAACGCGCGGCGCGGCTGCGGCTTGGCAACGGCCCAGTAGCCGTTCAGGAACTGCGCAAAGCCGGCGACGTCGTGCACGCGCACGATGTTGGCGCCGGCCTGGATCGCACCCAGGCACACACCAAACGTGGCGGCATCGCGCTCGGCGGCCTCGGTCACGCCCGAGACGGCGCCCACAAAGCGCTTGCGCGACACGGCGCACATGAGCGGATAGCCCAGCGATGCCATCTTGGCGGTCTCGCGCTGGATGACGATATCCTCGTTAGCCGACTTGCCAAAGCCCGGACCGGGGTCGATGCAGATGCGGTCACGCGACACGCCGGCATGGATGAGCGTGCGGGCCTGGTCGGAAAGGAATCCCATGACGCGGCGCATGATGGGCGCCGAATCGGGCAGGGTGAAGCGGCGGAGCTGCGAGGTGGGCACGTAGGCTTCCTCGCGGCGGGCGCTGCGGCGCATCATGGCGGCCAGGTGGTCATTGGGCTCCGATGCGGCCTCGGTGGCTGCGGGCGCGGCCTCGGGCGCGGGTGCGACGGTCTCGGCGGCAGTAGCCTGCTCGACGGCGGGCGCCTCCTGCTCGCTTGCGGGCTCAGACGTGGGCTCCGGTTCACCAAACGGCAACGAGGGCTGCACCACGCCGCCCGGAAGCTTGGCCTCCGGCTTAGGCTCGCCCAGCAACTTGCCGCGACGGCGACGGGCCGGCTTCTCGGCCTCGCGCGCGGCCTCGGCAGCCGCTTCGCGTGCCTTCTCGGCAACAAACGCCGCTGCCGAGGTATCGAGCTGCACCGTTGCGTGCGTGCGCGCGGGCGCGGCGACCTCGCCGGCATGCATCACGATGACGCCGCAGGTGCTCGTCTTAACAAACTCGACCATCTTGGGGTCGGTGAAGCCGGTCACGTCGTTGACGATCGAGGCGCCGCAGCGCACGGCCGCCTTGGCAACCGCCACGTGACGCGTGTCGATCGAGACGATGGCGCCCTCCTTGGCCAGCGCGCGCACCACGGGCAGCACGCGGCGAGCCTCCTCGTCGGGATTGACCGGGGTAAAGCCGGGGCGCGTAGACTCGCCGCCCACGTCGATGATGTCGGCGCCGGCGTCGAGCATCGCCAGGCCATACTCGATGGCGGCATCCGGGTCGAAGTGCTCCCCGCCGTCGCTAAACGAATCGGGCGTCACGTTGAGGACGCCCATGATGCGCGGACGGTCAAAGCTGAGCTCATACTTTCCGCACCGCCATGTCTTGCTGTCGTTCGCCATGAACATCCTCCTAAAATGCCCACGCCGCCGAGCTTGGGGAGCTGGCGGCGGGGTCGCTTTGCACTCAGTCTTTCTATTGTATCCGCGCGCGCGGGCTAGAACGCAAACGCGGCCGCGATGTCGCAAGAAATCAGCAGGTCGGCATTTGCATCCTGATCGGTGGGGGCAAGGTTGCATATGGCCAGTGTATCGCCGGTAAAGTAGCGTGTAAGGCCCGCCGCCGGATACACCACGAGCGAGGTCCCGCCTACAATGAGGGCATCGGCCGCGGCGATGGCGACAACGGCACCGGTCAACACATGCTCGTCGAGCGGCTCTTCGTAGAGCACCACATCGGGCTTGATGCGACCACCGCACGCGGGGCACACGGGCACGCCCGCGGCGTCCTCGTGCTCGCGCGAGCAAATCCACTCGGCGCTATAGACCGCTCCGCACGACTGGCAAATGTTGCGATGGACCGATCCGTGCAACTCAAACACGCGCTGCGAGCCCGCCATCTGATGCAAGCCGTCGATGTTTTGCGTCACCACGGCGTCGAGCTTGCCGGCTCGCTCCAGTTCGGCCAGCTTGGTGTGGCAGCGGTTGGGCTTAGCGTTAAGCGCGATCATCTTGGTTCGGTAAAAGTCGAAGAACTCGGCCGGGTGTGCCTTGTAAAAGCTGTGCGAGAGCATGGTCTCGGGCGGATAGGAAAACTGCTGGTGATACAGGCCGTCCACGCTGCGGAAATCGGGAATGCCGCTTGCCGTGGAAACGCCCGCGCCGCCAAAGAACACCACGCGCTCGTGGGTATTGAACAGCTCCGCCAGCGCGGCGGAGGCCTGCTTGGGATCTGTTATCGCTTGCGTCATGTTTGTCCTCCGTCCATGTTGGTCGGGGCGGCTGCGATTGCGCCGTCGCCCACGGAGCCCGCCCCGCCCCTGTTGCGCTAATCTTAAGCCTGCCAACCCCGTCGAAAGGACACCATGCCTCAGACTTACACTTTCGCCTCGTGGAACGTCAACGGCCTGCGCGCCGTGCTCAAAAAGGACCCGAGCTTTATCCAGATCGCGCAAGAACTCGACGTCGATATCCTGGCGCTGCAAGAGACCAAGCTGCAAGAAGGCCAGGTTGATATTGACCTGCCCGGCTATCACCAAACCTGGAGCTACGCCGAGCGTAAAGGCTATTCGGGCACTGCGGTCTTTAGCCGCCAGGAACCGCTGCGCGTGCTGCACGCCGACGCGCTGCTACCCTACGCCGGCGAAGGCGAGGCTGCCGAGCTCGTTGCCCAAGCCGCGACCGAGGGCCGCGTCTGCGCGCTCGAGTTCGACAAGTTTTGGTTTGTCGACGTCTATACGCCCAACGCCCAAAATGAACTCGCCCGCATCGACGTGCGCATGGCCTGGGACGATGCTTACCGCGGCTTTTTGAACGCGCTCGAGCGCGAGACCGGCAAACCCGTCGTGACCTGCGGCGACTTTAACGTGGCGCACGAGGAGATCGACCTTAAGAACCCCAAGTCCAACCGCGGCAACGCGGGCTTTTCGGACGAAGAGCGCGGCAAGTTCACCGAGCTACTCAACGCCGGCTTTACCGATACCTGGCGCACGGCAAACCCCGACGTCGAGGGCGTCTACAGCTGGTGGAGCTATCGCTTTAATGCCCGCAAGAACAACGCAGGCTGGCGCATCGACTACTTCCTGGTAAGCGACGCAATCGCCGACAACGTACGCGACACCGGCATCCGCGGCGACATCTTCGGCAGCGACCACTGCCCCGTCACCCTCACGCTAGAGCTCTAGCCCCAACTGATCCCCTGGGGACGGAGGAAAACGGATCATTTTGGCTCTCCGAGGATACCTGCGTAATGCATCTGCCACGAAAAGCGCCCATCTACTACGTTTAAGCCACTACCCCCAACCACAGCGAACAACGCAAAAAGAAAACCGCAGGTAGAGAGCCTGCGGTTTTTCATAAAACGCGGGTATGGTTGGAGGTATCGGGTTAAACGTAGTAGATGGGCTGGTTTCGTGGCGGGCATCCCCAGCGACCGCTTAGGGACGGGGAAACGGATCCTTTCGGCCCTCTGAGATCAGTGACGACAGCAATATATGCCGGCCATTCCAAAACTATGCCGGTTTACGGGGCTGAATCGCGAACCCCCAACCATATGCAATTCCGAGATAATAAAACCGCAGGTAGACGGTGTGCCCTATTTCGAAAAATGCTGGTATAGTCGGCCCGCGCCAATCTAGCCCCGTAAACCGGCATAGTTTTGAAATGGCACTTCGGCAGTATTGATTCCCGCCCCGGCGAACCAGCCCTACAGCCCGTATTTCACGACGACACGGTTAATGCGACGGCACCAAGGCTTGTACAGGGCGGCCAAAAACACGCAGGTCGCAAGGCCGTGCGTAATATCGAACGGCACTGCCGTGGCAAGACGCGCCACGGCACCCGCCCAAGTAAGCGGCTGTACAAAACCAATGATGTCATACGCGTTGATCACGACGCCATAGAGCAGGCCCGACGCAAAGCCGTACGCCAGCAGCGCTGGCATGCGCACGGTGCCGTCGACGCGGTCGAACGCACCCGCATACGCCAGCGCGCCGCCGACATAGCCAACCAGACCCCAGGCGTACATCTGCCACGGCGTCCACATGCCCTGCCCAAAAAAGAAATTGCTGGTCAGCGCCGCCAGCGCGCCAACCATAAAACCATTGCGGCGACCAAGCGTCGCCCCCGCGATAATGGCGATGGCGCTCACCGGTTTAAAGTCGGGAATGGGGCCAAACAAGATGCGCCCCGCCGCGGCCAACGCCGCCAACACCAGCGTGGGCATAATCTGGCGCAGGCCCGGGCGCGACGCCTCGTAACCCGCAAAGAACAGCGCAAGCACCAGTGCCACCACGACAAGCATGGCAAGCGCCGCCTGCTCAACGCCCGCCAGCAACGCCGCAGCCATCACCGCAGGAACCGCCAGCAGCAGCGGGATCTCCAGTTTTGCAAGCAAGCGTGAGAAACGACAGTCCGTCATCCCATCACGCCCTATAAAACACGTTGTCGGCGAAGAAGTCGGCCGGGGGCTCCACGCAGGCAATCTCGCCGTCAAACATCATGGCGATGTCGTCGGCTACCTGCTCGGCAAAGTCCAAATCGTGCGTAGCCATGATGACGGTGCCGCCAGCCCGCGCATGGTCGCGCAGGGCGCGGGCGATGATGCGGCGGCTGGCCAGGTCCAGACCCTTGGTGGGCTCATCGAGCAATAGCAGTTCGGGGCCGATTAGCAGTAGCTTTGCCAACGCAAGCAGTTGGCGCTGTCCGCCCGAAAGGTCATAGGGGTGGCGTTCCCCTAAGCCCGCGAGCCCCAGACTCACCGCGCGCTCCCGCGCCATATCCTCGCCGTACCCGCAGGTCGAAGCCCATTCCATCAGCTCGTCGCGCACCGTCTCGGCAACCAGCAATGCTTTGGGATTCTGAGGCAGCAGCGCCGCCGAGGCCGCTCCGCGCATCATGCGGCCGCGCTGCAGCTTGGCGGTCTTCGCCAGCACCGAAAGCATTGTCGACTTGCCGCAGCCGTTACCGCCAACAACCGCATGCACCGCGCCAGCCGAAAACGACGCATCGAGCCCGCGCAGCACCCAACCGCCCGCGCGATCGTAGCGAAACCAGCTCCCTGCCAGGGTGGTAGCCGACCCAGCGTGCATTTTTTGGAGTATTCTGCTTCCATCCGTGCGCGGGAAGGCTTCCGAGCCGTTCTTGAGCGACGTTTGCGCCACAAATTCGGACGATTTGTCCAATTCCGAACTTTTTTTCGCGCTCGATGCGTCCACGGGCGACTCCAGAGAGCCCAAACTGTCCTCACGCCTGCTGAATACTCCTGTTTTTGCACATCGGATGGCACCCCACCCCAACATGTCATCGGAAAACAGCGATTCTCGGCGTCCCAAAGAAGCCATATCCGCCACCTCGCGCACGCGGCCGCCCTCAATCCGGTACGCACACGTCGCATACTCGAGCATCGGCCGCGGCTGATGCGTCGCCACAACAACCGTGCAGCCCAGCTCACGGTTCACGCGAAACAGCGCGTGCAGAAAATTCTTCTCGGCAACGGGATCGAGCTGAGACGTGGGCTCGTCGAGCAGCAGCACGCGCGGGCGTAGCGTCAGAACGGCCGCCAACGACAGCAACTGTTTGCGACCACCCGAAAGCGTGTCAGTATCGCGGTGAAGCCAATCTTCCAGCCCAAAGAAATAGCTGGTCTCAGCTACGCGACGGCGCATCTCGTCGCGCGCTAGCCCCAAGTTTTCCAGGCCAAACGCCATCTCGTGCCACACGGTTTCGCACACGATCTGGTTCTCGGGATCCTGGAACACATAACCCACGCGCTCCGCCGATGCCCGCACGTCCATGTCGGCGACGGGCTCGCCCAGCACGAGCAGTTCGCCAGTGCGCTCGCCCGCCGGAGCGATCTCGGGTTTGAGCAGCGACAGCAGCGTCGACTTACCCGATCCGGTACCGCCAACAAGCAGCGCAAATGCACCCTGGGGAACAGACCAGTCGAGCCCCTCGAGTACCGACGCCTCAGCCCCGGGGTAGGTAAAGCTCAGGCCCCGTACCTCAATCGCAGGCACATCGGAGCCGCACGCCCCGCCCGTTACCGAGCAGCTATCCAACCGAGCCATCAGCCAAACCTCTTCTCATCAATCGCGTGCAACGCGCAGGGCAGTACCATCCAGGCAGCGTACACGGCATAGCCCAGCCACGGCGCGGGCACCGAAAGCTGCGGGTAAAACGAATACTGCGTTGTCGCGGTCCATGCCACAGCCACTGCAGCGGCACCAAACATCGCAAGTCCAACCAGCGCGGCAACGTCGCTGCATCCCAGTCGATACCGCGCGTACGTCGTACGGCGCGACGCAGCACCCCACCCGCGCGAGCGCATGGCATCCGCGCGCTCAAGTGAATCTTCCATGCCCCAGCCCATCAACACGCTCGACGCCCGCAGGCGCGATCGCACGGGATCGGTGGGCGCACGCCCCGGTACATCAATCGCATCCTGCACCGCCAGTACCGTACGACCGCGGCGTAAAAACTGCGGGATAAGCCTCATACACATCGAGATCATGAGCGCGATCACCGGCGCGGCGTTGCCCAACAGCGCGAGCACCTTGTCGTATTCGAGCATCGACGCCGCGGCCTCAAACCACAGCACGCTCGCCACAAACAGCCCGCCCATGCACAGGCCGTAAACCATGCTCTCCAGATACACCGCGCGCATGCCAATACGGAACAGCTCCGTCGAGCCCGATGCACTAAACAGCGGATTGAGCACCGCGATAATCAAAATCACCGGCAGCTGCCAGCGAAGCGCCCCCAACGTGCGCGCAGCACCGCGCGTCGCAAGCCCGTACGCCAGCCCGCCCGCAAGCGACAGCGCGATCAGCACCGGTTGCATCGAGAACATGGTGAGTCCCAGCGTCAGCACTATATAGAGTGCCGGCACAGCCGGATGCGACATCGAGAATGCCGCGACGGGCTCGCCGCCAAACCCCTCTCGTATGTTGTCCACGGGTACCCCCGTCCCCTCGCTCAAACGACAGCTCCGCAGCACCGCCAACGCCGCACGCAAGCAGCGCAAACGCCACGCCGGCGGCGCAAGCCTCAACCGCCGCAAACCAATCGTTACGCGCTCGTCATATGCCTGCGGTATCATATTGCGCCGTGTATCGTTTCCAAACACACGTCTCTATAACGTAACAGGAGATCACATGGACGCAACCGCAATTATCCTCGCCGCCGGCGAGGGCACCCGCATGAAGTCGAACCACTGCAAGGTTTCGCACAAGATCCTGGGCAAGCCCATGTTCCAGTGGATCGTCGACGCTACCATCAAGGCCGGCTGCAGCCGCGTCGTGGTCGTCATCGGCAGCCACGCCGACGAGATGCGCGCCCTCATCGACGGCGCCTACGCCAACAGTGCCACCAAGGTCGAGTGCGTTGAGCAGACCGAGCGCCTGGGCACCGGTCATGCCGTGAAGGTCGCGCTCGAGGCCTGCGGCATCACGCAAGGCCCCGTCGTCGTGCTCAACGGCGACCTGCCGCTCATCACCGCCGACACCGTCGCCAAGTTCGCGCAGACCGTCGCCACCGGCGAGCTCGCCTGCACCGTCATGACCATGACCCCGCCCGATCCTTTTGGCTACGGCCGTATCAAGCTGGGCGCCGATGGTCAGATCGAGCGCATCATCGAGCAGAAGGACTGCACGCCCGAGCAGGTCGCCACGCTGCTGGAGTGCAACGCCGGCTGCTACGCCTTCGACGGCGCGCAGCTTGCCGCCCACATTAACGAGATCGGCAACGACAACGCACAGTCCGAGTACTACCTGCCCGACATGCTCGAAATCCTCAAGGGTCACGGCCAGGCGGTCTCCATCTTCCACTGTGACGACTACCGCGACGGCCTGGGCGTCAACAGCCGCATCCAGCTCGCGCAGCTCACCGCCATCGCGCGCGACCGCATCAACGAGCACTGGATGGCCGAGGGCGTCACCTTCATCGACCCCACGCAGGCCTGGATCGGTCCCGACGCCACCATCGGCCGCGACACCGTCGTGTGGCCGCAGACGCATCTGATCGGTCACGTCACCGTGGGCGAGGAGTGCCAGCTCGGCCCCAACAGCCGCCTCACCGACACCACTGTCGGCAGCGGCTGCACCATCGATGAGACCATCGCCATTGAGGCCGTCATCGAGAACGGTGTCGACTGCGGCCCGCGCGCCTACCTGCGCCCGGGCACCCACATGCTCGACGGCTCCAAGGCCGGCACGCACGTGGAGATCAAGAAGTCCACGATCGGCGAGGGCTCCAAGGTGCCGCACCTGTCCTACATCGGCGACACCACCATGGGCTCCGGCGTCAACGTGGGCGCGGGCTCCATCACCTGCAACTACGATGGCGTGCACAAGCACAAGACCGTCATCGGCAAGGACGCCTTCATTGGCTCCGACACCATGATGGTCGCGCCCGCCCAGATCGGCGACGGCGCACTCGTGGCCGCCGGCTCCGTCATCACCGAGCCGGTCCCGGCCGACGCACTTGGTCTGGGCCGCGCCCGTCAGGTAAATATTGAGGGCTGGGCCGCCGATTACCGCCGCCGCCTGCACGAGGACGACGAGGTATAACGTTTTACCAAGCACAAAAGGAGCTGCTCCATGGGGGCGGCTCCTTTTTCTATCGTGACCTGCGCAACCGGATGAGTGGTCGGTTCGTGTCCGTTGGCGGTAAAGACGTTATCAGGACCCGATAAACCCCGCCGCGCGGTTACAATGCAACAAGGCATCTATATGGCATTCGATGTATAAAGGAGAAGGGTAATGCCGATTAATGATCCCGAGAAGTCGGAGAATATGCGCAAGTCCATCCGCGTGTATTCCGGTTCCTCCAACCGTCCCCTCGCTCAGAAGATTGCTGAGTACCTTGGGGTCGAGCTTTCGGGCCTTACGCTAAAGCAGTTCGCCAACGGTGAGATTTACGCCCGCTACGACGAGACCGTCCGCGGCGCCGACGTCTTCCTGATTCAGTCCGTGGCCGGCGGCAACGTCAACGACATGCTCATGGAGCTGCTCATCGCCACCGACGCTGCCAAGCGCGCATCCGCCCGCTCCATCACCGCCGTTATCACCCACTACGGCTATGCCCGCCAGGACCGCAAGGCCGGCCCGCGCGAGCCCATCACCGCCCGCCTCGTCGCCAACCTGCTCGAGCGCGCCGGCGTCAACCGCATCATCACCCTCGACCTGCACCAGGGCCAGATCCAGGGCTTCTTCGATATCCCGGTTAACCACCTGTCCGCACTGCCGCTGTTTGGCCAGTACTACAACGACATGCACTTCGACACCGACAACCTGGTTGTCGTCTCCCCCGACGTGGGCCGCGCCAAGGCCGCCAAGAAGCTGTCCGACATGCTCGGCTGCGACCTGGCCATCGCCCACAAGGGCCGTCCGCGCCACAACGCCGCCGAGGTCATGGGCATCATCGGTGACATCAAGGGCAAGACCTGCATCATCAACGACGACATGATCGACACCGCTGGCACCCTGTGCGCCAACGTCAAGGAGCTCAAGGCTATGGGCGCCGGCGACATCTACGTCTGCGCCACCCACGGCATCTTCTCCGGTCCGGCCATCGAGCGTCTGAACGACGCCCCGATCGTCGAGTGCCTCGTCACCGACGCCATTCCCGTCGAGGTCGGCGGCAAGATCAAGACCATCTCGGTCGCCGAGGAGTTCGCTCAGGCCATCTCCGCCGTTTACCACGAGGAGCCCGTCTCCACGCTCGTCGGCGGCGACTTCGCGCTGTAGCCTGCCGCACATCGCATCATCTTTGATACTTTTAAAGGGTCGGAAACTCGCTTCCGACCCTTTTTCTATCCCTCGCCAACCTTCCCTGGACAATTAGTTCAGATACGTATTTTTTAAAGCTCCAAAGGGCCGTTCGGAGCCTTCTGAGCTCCCCGGCGGATGCCATGCCGCCCAAAGCTCATCTTTTTTGAGTACAACCGCCGCATCTTTACCCTCAAATCGCCCTCGAAGGCCCTTAGAAACGTCTCGAACGCCCGCCGCCTTATACGTATCTGAACTAACTGTCCAGTAGCTATCGTCAACCTTCGCGGCAGAGCTCAATTTTCCGCAATCCCCTCAACCGATTCCACCGATTTCATAACACCCAGCCGTTCGTGGCGCGCAGCGCCCCGCTGAGCGAAAAGAACGGCATGGCGGTCGCATTCTGCCGCCAACTTAGTACGTTATAGCTATGACGACCGTGATTTCACATTTCTCCGCCCTCCGCGCAATTCGTCGCGCACGACGGGCGTACTCTGCCCTACCCTGGGACTCCGTTGATAGCGAACAGCAAGCACAGGCCTTGGCTGGCTGCATTCCCAACAATGACGCGATAGACTTTGGCGCACTTTCGATACTCGACGCCTGGAATGAAGATGATTCCGAACTGCTCGATCTTCTCGTTTCAAACGAAGACAACAGGCGCCCCGACAAGCGACTTCTTCAGCATATTCTCTCCGCTCCGCTTCCTGAAGGTGCAATTATGCACGTCGAGGCCGACATCTACGCTACGTCTCCTGCCATGACAGCCATGCTTTGTTCCAAGAATGAATCAGTCGCCAAAACCTTGATGCTACTCATGGAACTGCTCGGAACCTACTCCCTTCCTCCCGGGGCAACATACCCCATTGCCCATGACGGCATCTGGCCCAAGGGCGATGGCTGCGCAGCGACGGGCGATCTCGATTGCTTGGGCAACCAGTCGGTGGTCGAGCAACAGAACGAAACCCGCTACGAACAGGCACACTACAAATGCGAGCCCGCCACGACCATCGAAGAGCTCGAGACTGTTGCACAGCTTGCCAAAAGCAGCTCATACACCTCGTTTCGCACGGCAGTCAAGCTCGCCCGACCCGGATCTGCATCCCCAGCCGAATCCCTAATGTTTGCCGTTCTCGGAGCGCCCATGCGCTTTGGCGGATTCGGATGTTGCAGCCTGCCCATGGGAGGCCTGCTACTCAACTATCGAATCGACTTCGACACCCTTGCGGTCAACATGTCCTCGGGCATCCCCTATGCCATCTGTGACCTATATTGCCCGGCAGCCGGAGTCGACAACGAATACAACGGAATTGGGCACGAGCTTCAAAACGCTCGCATCCACGATGGCAATCGAAATAATGGCCTCAAGGCAATGGGCATCCACGTCCTGGTTATCAATCGCGACCAAATGAAAGACCTTGTTGCACTCGAAGCCTTCGCCCAAACGATGCATCGACTCGCGGGAGTCCGATTCCGATACCGTATCAAGGGCTATCGCAAGCGTCAGGCCGCTTGGCTCAACGCCCTGCGGGCCGGAATCAGCCTTGCGCCGGTCTAAACGGCGAATCACCCGCGCGCCGCCGAACAGGACTGGACAGTTAGTTCAAATACGTATAAATGGACACATTGAATTAGGCTGTTTTGCGGCTATCTCTATACCATTCGCCCTATTTGAAGGCAGGGTAGACTTCAAAACAGCGCCATATGGACTAACTAAAGCTCCAAAACAACGTATCGGCATTGAATTGAGCACTTCGAGTCCTCAGAACTTATACGTATCTGAACTAACTGTCCACCTCTGATTTCGACGGCCGTCCAAACGCCCCTAAACGCCCTCAATTACCCTCCATTTGACAGCGGCAACAGGGTCGCTCACCATAGCAGGCGACAAATCAACGAAAGGATGAACATGGCAGCTGCACAGCCGCTTAAGATTCGCATGGTTGCCGGACTTGGCAACCCTGGCGAGGAATATGCCGAGACCCGTCACAACGCTGGTTTCAAAGCAATCGACGAGCTGGCCCGTCAGGCCGGCGTCACGTACTGGAAAAACCAAGCAGGCGCCGAGGTCGCGCTCATCAACATCAACGATCCCGAGGAAGAGGGCGGTAAGCGCCAGATCGTGCTGGTCAAGCCGCAGTCATACATGAATACCTCGGGCGGTCCCATCTCCAAGCTCTGCCGCGAGTACAAAATCAAGGCCGAGGAGCTGCTCGTGATCCACGACGAGCTCGACATTCCCGCCGGTGACGTGCGCGTCAAGGTGGGCGGAGGCCATGCCGGTCACAACGGCCTGCGCTCCATCATCGACAAGATGGGCAGCCGCGACTTCAGCCGCATCCGCACCGGCATCGGCAACCCTCCCGGTAAGATGGCCGTCGCCGACTACGTGCTTAAGCAGCTGCGCGCCCGCGAGGCCGAGGATTTCCAGGACACCTGCGCCCGCGCCGCAGATGCCGCCGGTCTGGCCATCGTCCACGGCGTAATCTACGCCCGCGATCACGTAAACGGCGCCGCTTCCGCCAACGGCAAGCACTAGAACCTACTATTTAGGGACAGGTTTATTTTGGCAGGTTTTACCTGCGGAAACGCCCCAGTTGCGGCATCGCAATCAACCGCGCGCCGACATACATGCATAACGCTCCAAAGGGGGCCGGCCTCATCACAACCCGAGGCCGGCCCCCCTTTGCCGTTTTACCTGATAAAACCGACCAAAATAAACCTCTCCCCCTTTGGTAGGCCAAAGTGGATAAACCCTGCTCCCAACCGCCGAAGATACACGTAAGCGACATGTCCATGAGGGTATAATTTGCACCGTATGTCTGCACAACGCCTGTGCGCGTACGGTTTTATTCGGGCTACCGTCCATTTCCGTGGAGGCACGGTTCGGCGGCCCTAACAAGAGAGGGGTTCTATGTATAAGATCCTGGAGAAGACGCAGTTCTCGGAGAAGGTGTTCAAGTTCCGCATCGAGGCGCCTGCAATCGCCAAGCATGCGCACGCTGGACAGTTCCTCATGGTTCGCGCCAACGAGACGGGCGAGCGCGTCCCGTTTACCCTGGCTGGCTGGAACGGTGACGAGGGCTGGGTCGAGTTCATCTTCATGGTGATCGGCAAGACCACCGAGATGCTGTCCACCTACGAGGCCGGCGAGTCGCTGCGCGACGTCGTGGGCCCGCTGGGCGTTCCCACCGAGATGGCCGAGGGCCCCTGCGCCGTCATTGGCGGCGGCGTCGGCCTGGCAATTGCCTTCCCGGTCGCCAAGCACCTGGTCGAGACCGGTCACGAAGTTCACGCCATCATGGGCGCCCGCACCAAGGACCTCCTGCTCATGGAGGACCAGTTCCGCGAGCTCCTCGACGAGGACCACATCCACATCACCACCGACGACGGCTCCTACGGCGAGCAGGGCGTTGTTACCGCTCCGCTGGAGCGCCTGCTGCAGGACAAGGCCGTGAGCCAGGTCTTCTGCGTCGGCCCCGTTCCGATGATGAAGTTCTCGACCCTCACCGCCCAGAAGTACGACACCCCCATCACCGCGTCCCTCAACCCCATCATGGTTGACGGCACCGGCATGTGCGGCTGCTGCCGCGTCGAGGTGGGCGGCGTGACCAAGTTCGCTTGCGTCGACGGCCCCGACTTCGATGCCACCCTGGTCGACTGGGATGACCTTCGTGCCCGCCAGGCCGCTTACCGTTCCGAAGAGGGCGAGTCCCTCAAGGCCTATGAGGAAAAGAGCTGCGCATGCCACTAGTTAACGGTCGTTTCGTTGCCGATATGAAGTCGCCCCGCACCCCCGATAACGAGGAGCCGGCTGCCGAGCGCGCCTGCGACTTCCGCCCCGTCGACAAGGGCTTCACCGAGGAGATGGCGCTGGCCGAGGCCGAGCGCTGCCTCAACTGCAAGAAGCCGTTCTGTGTTGAGGGCTGCCCCGTCAACATCAACATCCCCCGCTTTATCGAGCAGATCCGCGAGAAAGACTTTGGCGGCGCTCTCGATACCATCCGCGAGGACTCCATGCTTCCCGCCATCTGCGGCCGCGTCTGCCCGCAGGAGAACCAGTGCGAGGGCAAGTGCATCCGTGGCAAGAAGTCCGAGCCCGTGGCCATCGGCCAGCTCGAGCGCTTCCTGGGTGACCGCCCCGAGCTCGCCTCCACGCCCAAGATGGCCCCCAAGAACGGCAAGAAGGTCGCCGTCGTCGGTTCCGGCCCGTCCGGCATCACCTGCGCCGGCGAGCTCGCCCGCAACGGCTTTGACGTCACCGTCTTCGAGGCCTTCTTCACCGGCGGCGGCGTACTGGTCTACGGCATCCCCGAGTTCCGTCTGCCCAAGGCAGTCGTCAAGCGCGAGATTGACGGCCTGGAGGACATGGGTGTCAAGTTTGAGTACAACTCCGTCGTGGGCAACATGGCCACGGCCGAGGAGCTGTTCGAGCAGGGCTTCGACGCCATCTACGTGGCGACCGGCGCCGGCCTGCCCAAGTTCCTCAACGTCCCCGGCGAGAACCTGCCCAACGTCTTCTTCGCCAACGAGTACCTCACCCGCGTGAACCTGATGAAGGCCAACAAGTTCCCCGAGTACGACACCCCCACCAAGCACGGCAAGAACGTCGTCGTCTTTGGTGGCGGCAACGTGGCTATGGACGCCGTCCGTACCGCCAAGCGTCTGGGCGCCGAGCACGCCATCATCGCCTACCGTCGTACCGAGGACGAGATGCCCTGCCGTCGCGCCGAGCTGCACCATGCTAAGGCCGAGGGCGTCGAGGTTCTGCCGCTCGTCTCCCCGCTCGAGTTTGTCGCTGGCGAGGACGGCTCCGTATGCGCCGTCAAGGTCCAGAAGATGGAGCTCGGCGAGCCCGACGAGTCCGGCCGTCGTCGCCCGGTGCCCATCGAGGGCGCCATCGAGGAGATTCCCTGCGATGTCGCGATCTCGGCTATCGGCACCAACGCCAACCCCTTCGCAAAGAAGATCGGTGGCAAGATGGAGCTCAACAAGTGGGGCTACATCGTCGCCGACGAGGAGACCGGCCAGACCACCGATCCCCGCATCTGGGCCGGCGGCGACATCGTCACCGGTGCCGCTACGGTCATTCTGGCGATGGGCGCCGGCAAGAAGGCCGCCGCTTCGATCACCAAGAGCCTGCTGGGCGAGTAATCACCTACAGAGCTAGCCACCAAACGGCAAAGTCCCCGTCGAGCACACGCCCGGCGGGGACTTTTTCTATGCCGGCCGCCCGACCACCACGATGGGGACAGGCACCTTTGTGGCGGTTTTGGACTCGGCCGACCGGTTTGTCTCGATCTGTAACAGGTAGGCCACGTTGAGTCCCGTAGTTGTTACAGATTGAGACATTGTGCGAACATCCGCCTGTTCATCTCAATCTGTAACAACTGGAGCCGTTTCGGGCAGCTTGGTGTTACAGATTGAGATTTTGCTGAGGCCGAGAATGGGCGCTGCCACCAAAAACCTAGCGGTTGCGGCGCTTGGTCGCGGCGATGCCGGCCGCGGCAACGGTTGCGCCGGCGATGCCCAGAGCGGCGACCGTCATCGCGGTGGAGTCACCCGTGCTGGCGAGCTCCGTGCCACCGGACTTCTTGCCGTTCTCGCCCTTACCCTTGGACTTGTCCGTCGTCACTGTGGTCGTCGTCGAAGTCGAACCACCCGCAGGAGCCCCGGTACCGCCAGAGCCATCCGCGCCGCCACCCTGCTCGCCGCCGCCAGGCGTCGGCATGGGCTCGGGCTCCGGCCCGGGCTCCGGCTTGGGCTCGGGTGTCGCCTCATCGGTCACCGTAATCGTAATGTTCAGACGCTCGGAATACTCGCTGTACGACATGCCAGGGCGCTGTGCCGCGATGCGCACATACATGTTGCTATCGAGCGCAATAGGCTCGGTGTACTTTACGCGGCCTTCGTCACGGCAGGGGCAGGTGTCGTTGGTGGTGTACCAAATCATCGTGCCATCCTCGGCCGAAAGCTCCAGCTTCGTGCCCTTGGGCACCGTAATGTAGTTCTCCTTGGGCGACCATGCACCAAACGTCGTCGCACCAATCGTCGCCACCGGTCGCGCCGGTCGCACTGCCTCGGCAGACACGCGAACGTCGACCTGCTTGGACAGCGCCCTGCCGTCCACCGTCGCCGTCAACGTCGTCAAACCGGGCAGAGCACCATGCAGCACAAACGTCGCCGCGCCGTCCTCGCCCGTCACGGCCTGGGTGGCATAGACAGAGCAGATAGCCGAAGACTCCAGCCCAACACTAACCTTGGCGCCCGCAAACGGCTTGCCCGCCTTATCGGTCACGTGCGCCACCAGCTCAAAGTCACTGCCCTCAAGCATGGTCACGGCCTGCTCCACGTTGAGCTTGAGCTTGTCGGCACGAACGCCTACGACAAGCTCGCCACTGGCCCAGCGCGCCATGGCCGTGCCGGCGTAGTTGCGAGCACCGTCGAGCTCAAACGCCACCGTCGAGCCCGTCTCACGCGCATCGGCATAGCGAATACGCAGCACGCGCGACAGCGGCTTGCCATTGGGATCGTCCTGCTTGTCGAGCCACGTATACGTCACGTCGCCCAAGCCCTGCGCGCACAATGCGACCAGGGCATCGTCGCTCGCATCCATATACTGCGTAAACTCAACCTCGACGCAATCGGTATAGGCATGGGCCGAAGCCACCTCGGGCGCCGCCGTCGACACCAAACCAATGTTCACCTCAGTCTGAATCGGCGGCACGCGCAGCCAAGCCGAACGTGCCTCCTCATACCCGTCCTTGGTCACGCGCACCTGATACCAGCCGGTCGGCGTATTCCAGTTGTAAGCACCGTCCGCACCCGTCGCAAGCGGATTGTCCTGCTCATACTCCTCGGCATCCCAACGCACTGCATTGGTACCGGCCGCATCGTCGGCGCTCCACAACTCAACCGTCGCGCCTTCAACCGTATTGGACAGCAGGCCCTCGTACACCACGCCCGCAGGGTCGGGTGCAGCCTTGGCAGCTACATTGCGATAACGCGCCTCGAAGATCGACTGCATCTTCTCGTCCGAGATCAAGCCGTCCTTGTTGGCGTTATAAACCTCGGCATCGGTCAGCTCGCCCCAGTTGACCGTAATACGATTCTGGCATGCGCGCTCCACCTGCTCGCAGGCAACATCGTAGGCGCATTCGGCATTGGTCAGCTTAACCGCGCGCTCCGAACCTACGCTGGTCGAAGCCGCGTCATAGGCAGCGCCCACCACGGTACCCGCCGAACCGGCCGTCAGCACGCCGGCGACTGTCATAATGGAGCCCACTGCCACATCGGTGCTGTCGTGGCAGAGCTGGCGATACAGCAGATCCTCAAACGCACGCGCCTTCTCCATGGCGTCACGCAGCGCGTAAATGCACTTCCAGTCGTCCTCGGTCTTCTCGGGCTTGGCAAGCAAGCGCGTATGCTGAAGCTCATAACCCTCGCGCTCGCCCTTCACCTTCTGCATACGGACGTTCACGTTCTCCCAGTTCTTGCTGGCATCGTTCACGCCGTAAATGCCGGTAAAGATGCCGATGCCCTGGGTCGCCGCGGGAAACGCCTGGCCGGCCGCCTTCCACGCATCGGTCTTAAAGACCTGGCCGAACATCTCGCACTCGATCTTATAGCTCTTGAGCGAACGGATCGTGCGGATGAGCTTCATATGGGCGCTCACGTCGCCGTTACGCTTCCAAGCCATAAGCCAGCCGCGAATCGTAGAGTTATTGAGGCTATGGACCACATTCCAGTTATCGTACAGATTGTCCAGAATGTCACACTGCATGGCGATCGAGTTAAACAGAAGCGCCTGGTTCTTGTTGTTATTGGAGTTCTCGATAAACTCCGACTCGATATAGGCCGTCTGCTCGCCATCGGGCGCGGCGACCTTAAAGCCCTTGACGGTATCGTCGTCAGCCGCCTTGTAGCTCAGCGAGCTGCCGAGCGCCTGGCCCAAATCGTTAAACCCGCTCGTCGACTGGCCGTTGTACTCGCTGGCCTTAATGCCCGCACACTTGTTGAGCGCCGCGGCGGTCGCGTCATTCCAGCTTCCGTATTGGTTGAGCTGGCCGATACCCATCGACTGGCCCACCAGATCCTCGGCCTGCTGGGCAATAAACTCCGCTCGCGACGCATGGTCGACAAGTTCCTTGATGGCCGCCGCGTCCGCCGCATTTGCACCCTGAGCCGACGCGAGCTCCTGGTACCAATCCTCGCCGGTGCCATACGCGTCCTCAAAGATCATCTTGTCCACGTTGACGCCATAGCTGTCGCCCTGCTTGGTCAGCAGCGCCGACGAGCCCCCAACCGCAGCCTTAAGCTCGGCGGCAAACTGCGCGGCCTCGTCGTTGCCAGCATCACCACCCTCGCCGTCGCTGGCGGCAGGGGCGCGACGAGCCTTACGGGCAGCTCCACCTTGGGCCTCGCCCTCCTTGCTGGCTTCGCCCTCTTTACCGCCCTTCTCTTCCTCGGCAAACGCATCGGCGACCATCTGATCAATCGCGTCGTTAAACGCCTGGTCGACATCATTAAACGAGTTATCCATCATATACTCGTGCCACTGCTGCACGGCATTCGAGAACTCCTGCTGGCGCTCCTCGGCCGCGGCGGAATGCTTTTTGGCCGAAGCGTTGGCATCAAAACTCAGCATGGTCATAAGCTGAGCATTGGAGATGCGGTAGGTCTGCGGCATAAAGATCTGCTCAAAGTTTCCGCAGTTCACATAGGTTAAATCACTCGCCTTGTTAAACTCGTCGAGCAGCTTAAGGTAACCCTCGTCCACATACTCCGCCACATAGCGCACATGGGTGCCCTCGCGCGACTTTTGAGTCAGAGGAATCGTCACCGTCTTGCCGTCCACGCAGTCCACGTACAGGTCGAGCGTGTCGGCAGCCTCCTCGTTGCCCACCTCGAGCGTAATATCGAACGTCCAGTAGGCGTTCTTCTTTTGCGGCAGATGGTGGAAGGTCCACAGGCTCTTACCCGTATCCTTGCCGTCCTTGACCAGGTTTTGCGTACCGCCACGATACGTCACATCAAAGTTCCAGACCGAAGCGCCCGGAACATAGCGCACATAATTGCGAGCCGTCACCTCTGTGGCAGCGGCGGCGACGTCGGTCGAGCCCACGCGCGCCTCGAGCGTCACGCGCTCGGCGGCAAGCGTATCCTGCGGCAGGTCGTATTCAATCTTGGCACGGCCGAGTTTATTGGTCTTGCCGGTGTACTTTGCAGCCGAGGCGCCCGCGCCCACGGTAAGCTGCACGCTTTTGCCCGGCGCCGCATAAACGTAGGCCACATTGCCCAGCAGGCTGTGAACGTCGGTGTTGTCGACCTCGATGTGCGATCCGCTAACCTCGAGTGTGGTGCTCCCCAGCGGCAACGTCACCTCGCCCAGCGTAATAAGCGGCGATATGGCATAGATGCCCGCGGCCTTAGGCTTAAAGCGCACAAACACATCGGCGCCCATGCCCTCTTTCATGTCGAGAACGAGGTTGTCGCCCTCCCACGTCGCGTCAGTCCACCATGTACGGGAGCTATCACCGGCTTCGCGAGCGCCTGCGGACACATCCTCGACGGCATCCTTGGCCAGCGGAATCTCAATCTTGGCGGCCTGGCTGTCCTTGAGCTCGTAATGAATGCGCAGCTCGGTCTCCACGCCAACGACCGCGGACGAATCAGCGATAACCGAGCCCGCCGTCAGCCCGCGCTCGGCACGATAGGTCTCCACGTCAAACGTCGGCACGTCGAGCGTCACGTCGAGCTGTTTGCCGTCCTCAATCTTCACCTGCTTTTGCGCGATATGCTTACCCACGGTCAGCCCTAGGCGGCTAAACGTGGAATAGCTCGTCGCTTGGATGTCGTAGCTCGTCTTGTTAAAGGCGACGATGGTGTACGAACCGGCCTTAAGGCGCGGCGTCTCGGCCTTCATGATAGGCGTGGTGCCATCGTCTTCGTAACCCATCAGATAGGTGACGCCGTCGGCAACTAGCTTGCCGTCGGACGTGCGGAACACCAGCACGCGGTTGGCGCCCTGGTAGTCGCCCTTGGTCGTGACCGCCGCCGTGCCCCAGGGCTTCAAGTCGATATCGACCTTGCCGGCCGAAGGCTTCACCGTCGCCGTCGCCCCACCCAGCTTGAGGCTGTCTTTAGGCTCGAGCGTTATCTCCAGATCCTGGTCCGCGTCGGCAATGGCCTGCGACACCACGAGTACTGTGCCCTGGATACGGTAGTCGTTTTCCTTGTCACCCTTGGCAGGCTTAAGCGTCTTGCCGCCGCTCTTCACCGTCAGATCGATGTTATCGAGACTATCGAGCTCAATGCGTTCGGTCTTATCCTGGCCTGCGACCGGTTCGAGATAGGCCACATTGAGTTCAATCGCGCGCGAAGTCGGAATCTTGGTAAAGTCCTCCGCCTTAATCTCTCCGATATTCCATGTGCCCGTCATCTGGTCGCCCGGGCGCGCCAGCACCATGTCATAGTAACCGCTGAGCGAAATGCGCAGGGTGGCTGCTGTCTTGGAGAGAGCGTCCGCTGTAAAGCTGCCGTCATCGCCAACCGCCAGCGGCGTGGACTGCCCCGCCTGCACGAGTGTAGCCGTCGCGCTCTGGGGAAGTTTGCCCGTCACCTGGGCCGCCTCGCCCATCCACTCAAACGTGTAGGCAGGCTTCGAGGAATCGACGGAGTCCTTGCGATCGGCCACGGCATCGGCAAGCTTTTTGACCATCGAGGGGTTGCCAGCCGAATCGGTCGCATAGGCATAGATGGTCTGGCCTTCACTAAAGGGAATCGCATACGTTACGCCATCGATTGTCACGCGCTCATTATAGTCGCCCGGATAGCCCGCCTCACCAAACTGAAGATCGGGGTTCATCACGCGCAGGGCAACGGCATTATGGTTCGTCTCGTTTCCGTATCTCGTGTTCTCAAAAGCTCCCCACTCTATCATTTCCACGCTTTTGGGTAGCACAATCTCTTTGCCGGCAATCGCAGGATCAAGAGAGGCGAACGCGAGCGCCCCGATAGATTTGACACCATCGCCAATCGTCACCGACGACACAAAGGAGCACCCATCAAAGGCATAGCGCTCAATCCGCTCCACCGTGCCCGGCACGTTGATCTGCGTAAAGGTGAGTACCGTTGTGTCCGAGACATAGAACTGCGGCACGCCGCAATTGGCGAAGGCACGATAGTCGATAGTCTTAACCGAAGGCGGCAGCGTTGCCACCACGTTGTCATCGAGCTTTTCGCAGCCCTCAAAGGCCTGCTCGGGAATCGTGGTAAAGGCCGCGTTATTGGGCCAGGTCACCGTCTGAAGTGTCTTGCTTCCGGTAAACGCATTCCAGCCCAACTCCTCGACCGAATCGGGCAGTGCGATTTCCTTGATGCTGCTGCCTCCCAGGCCGCCAACGGTGCGGACATGCGAATCGGGGGCGAAGGTGACCGATGTGAGAGCGGCGTTTCCCATGCCCTTAATGCTCACGACATTTTTGCCGTCGATGGTCGAGGGCACCTCCAACGTGGTAATGCCTGCGTCGCCATACTCGATAGAAATTTCGTTGGTGAGGTTATCGATCGAGAAGTAGTACTGCGCGGGGGTCTGCTCGCCGGCCACGTAGCCATCGTCGTATTCGCCCTTTACGCCCGTGGTGCCCTTCGAGGTTGCCCAGAGTCCAAGTTCCTCGTTCCAGGTTGCCTCGGCACCGGAAGCCTCCTCTTGCTTCTGCTGCTCGGCGAGTTCCTTGCCCTCGACAAGATCGGTGGCGAGCGTACCCGCAGGTGTGCTCTCGGTCTGCCCGGCGCCCGTCAGGCCCGCCGCCGATGCAATCTCGGAGGCCGGGGGCGTAGGGGCGTCACCGGTATCGAGCACTGTGGGGTCGGCAGCGCCGGCATCGGGCGCGGGGTCGGCGGCGTCGGCATCGGACACGGCGTCGGCGGGGTCGGCATCGTCTACTTGGTCGACATCCGTCTGCACAAAGGTGCTATCGGTGGTGAGCACCTCAGCAAATGCGCCCACAGGCAACGAGCCCGTCACCATGGTGAGGGTCACCGTGGCAATGGTCAGGCGGCGGCAAAGCGCTCGAACAGTAGTCCACCTCATGGTCGTTCCTTTCCTGCAAACCAAAAGTCATCCAGCGTAATCGTCGTCCAAAAACAAAGCGAACGGTAGGTTCATATATACGAACCTACCGTTCTACCTGCGCAAACCGCCACAAAGGGGACAGGCACCTTTGTGGCGGTTCTGGACTTGGCCGGCCAGTTTGTCTCGATCTGTAACAGTTAGAAACCAAATATCCCGCTTGGTGTTACGGATCGAGACATTAGATTGGCGGCCATTCGGTTCATCTCAATCTGTAACATCTAGAGCCGTTTTGGGCAGTTTGGTGTTACAGATTGAGATTTTGCTGAGGCCGAGAACGAGAGCCGTCACCCAGCTCTAATGCTTGCGGCGCTTGGTTGCGGCGAGGCCGGCGGCGGCTACGGTTGCGCCGGCGATGCCTAGGGCGGCGACCGTCATCGCGGTGGTATCCCCCGTGGTAGCCAGGACAGCATCGCCCTTCTTGGCCTGCGTGGTTTTCTCAACCGTCTTGGTCGTGGCGGTTGTCGTGGCCGGCTTGGCCGCGGGTTTGGCCGCGGGCTTCACCTCAGGCTGCGGCGTCGGCTTGGGATCCGGCGTAGGCTGCGGATCGGGAGCCGGCGTGGCCTCGGGCGTAAACGTCAGGTTGGTGTTGAGCCACAGGGTGTCGATCCAGCCGCTCTCGGGATCAACCACACTCGCTTCGTCCATCTGGTAGCCGCACTCCACGCCATTGACCACCAGCTTGGTGTTCGGCGTAAAGTAGAAACCGCGCGCCGGCTTAAAGTACAGGCCGTAACGATAGGTCACGCCGGGCTTAAAGGCATCGATGTGGTTGGTGATGTTCTGGTCCCAGAACTCAACGGAATTTACTTCGCTGCCGTCGCTGCCCGTCCAGAACTCGCACTGGAGAATAGAGTCGGAACCCGCCGGAGTGCCCGCCGTAAAGACCGGTTTGTCGCCCGCCTTAAAGATAGTCGTGGCGCCATTAATCTCGATAACGTCGATGGCACGCCATTCATCAATCGGCTGCTCGCACAGCATATTGTCAGCGTTTGGGGCGAAGATGCCGTTGACGGTCTTGATGTGGTGCGCCCAATGACCGTTGACGTTCATATTGCAGTCATCGGCCACGGTATTGTCGCCCTTGAGCCTCAGCTCAACGGAGTACATGTAGAACTTGCCCTCTTCGAAGTGGTCAATCTTCTTCATGCCCGGCGTGTACTTTGCGGGGTCGGAATACCAGAAGGCAACGGGTACCGACTCCCCGGATTCCATATCGAGCTCCATTTCTTCCCAGCACTCGTAGGCGATCTCGTACTTGTCGGCATCGGCGGCGGGAATCGTAGCGGTCGCACGGGGCGCCTCGCCGGGCGCGTAGTCGGTCTTCACGTCGTTGACGTCCAGGTTATGGATGGCTTCGTTTTCCGATGCAACAAGCGTAATTTCGCTATTGATGGCGTAGCGGAGGTAATAGTCGTCCCTGGTTTCGTTGAGGGTAATCGAGCTGCCCGGCTGATAGGCGTTGAAGATATCATCGGGATCCCCAACAATGATGGCACCGCCTTCATGGTCAGTTCCGGTATACGTCAGTGCCGCGCCAATATAAAGAACCTCATTGCGCGTGAGTCGATACGAGCCGCCTGCCGCGCCACCCGTAAAGGTCAGCGTCAGCCTCATGTGATCGCCAACAGGCTCAAAGCGGGCCGTCACATCGGACATAGATGCGTCTTGGACTTCAGCCAGGGTGCCCGAAGCAGCATCGGCCCGGTAGTACTTGGTTTCGACAAGTTCGCAGAGCGGCTTATCCGGCATGCCGCCCTCGACATCGGGAAAATCATAGGTGTACGGCTGTCCCTTTGTAAGCGTGACATTGCTCGGAAGCGTGCAGTCCGCGTAGTGATCGACCACGGTCGTGTTGACCTTAACGCCGCCCCCGCCCGTCACGTCGGTTACACCGCAGGGCATGATGGCATCGTTTGCTGGCGTACCGGCGGCGGTGTCGCTGGGAATGTTTTGTTCAGTGAGTGCCGCATCGTTAGATTCATCGGTAACGTCAGCCGGAGTCGTCTGCTGAGGTTCAGCGACGGTTTGTGCCGTCGGAGCAGCAGCGACTGCTGGTGCGGGCGTCGCAGCCGGCGCGGTCGCCGGAGCCGCATCCTCCGCAACCGTCGGCGTCGCCGGAGCTGCGGCAACCTCGCCCGCCGCAGCGACAGGATCGGCGCATTCCGTCGCCAGCGCCACGCTCGGCAGCAGAAGCTGACCGACCATAAGTGCACACGCGCCAACGCAAGCGATTTTGGCGCCCACGCAGCGCCAAGTACCGTGAACCAGCGAACAGGTGCGCTCGCGCTGGGTCTGCTTATCAAAGTGGCTTCCGTTCATAACGGCCTCCTTGGTCGAAAGGCTGCACCACCACGAAGGTGCCTGTCCCCTTTGCGGTGGTTCTGTACCACCAAGATGTGCCAAATGACTCCGTATGCCTAGGTTCGTAGATGTGAACCTAGGCCTCTACCTGCGGTTTAATTCAATATGATTTCGCCATCGCCACACTCGTCCCGGGAACGCTACAATCGAGGACACGATTATTCGTCCACCCAAAGGACCGTCCTTGAACCTGAGCAGGTCTAAAATCAACGCGCTTCTGGCACTCGCGCTCTTCACCTTCGCCTTCCTTGCCGCCGAGTTTCGCTTCGACGTCAACGTCGGGCTGCTCGCCGGTGCCGAACGCGTTGTGCTTGCGCAGGGCTTTATCCTTGGCGCCAGCGTCATCGGCTTTATCGGATATGCACCACTGCTCGGTCTCGCCCAACGCAAAGGCCAGCCCCAGGCAGTTGTCAGCGCCGCCGTTCCCATCGCCATCCTGGGATTGACCCAGATCCAGTCCCCCACGGGTTCGCTTGCCCTCGAGATTCTGGGCTGCCTCGCATTCCTCGGACTCGGCCTGTTGGGCGCCGCTACGCACTACGCCTTTTCACTGGCGTTTCAAGACGATCCCAAGCTCGCCACCGGCGCGGGAGCGGCCTATGCCGCGGGCATCCTGATGCAGTTCGCCGTCAACCTGCTCAATTGCGGCGGCATCGCAGAGCTCATCGTCCTTGGCACAGTGACTATCGCCATCTCCGCCCTCAGCGCCGTTCCCCTAAAGGCTGCCGAGAGTCCCAATCCCACCGTCAGCCCCTTTGCCGAGCCCTCACACGCCCTCGCCAAGCAGGCATGTTGGAGCATCGCGCTCGTCATGATTCTTGCCTGCTTGTTCTCGACCCTCGACAACGTGGTCACACTCTCCAACGCCCACGGCACCATTGCCGTGCAAACCTGGCCGCGCCTCTTTTTGGCGGCAAGCGGCCTTGCCGCCGGTCTTATCTTTGACCTTGCCGAGCGCCGCTACATGGGACTTGTCATGCTCGGCATCGCCGTGCTCTCGACCATTTCCATCCTGGCCGTGGAGGCCGGCGCCGATCCCAACCTGGGCCTTGTCGTCTTTTATCTGAGTTCGGGCTTTTTTGTCACGTTCTTTACCGCCACCTTTACACAGCTGGCACCGCGCATGCATGCGCCCGCCCTCTGGGCCGGCATGGGACGCGCCGCCAACAATGTATGCGCATTCACTACATCGGGCCTCTCGCTTGCTCTCGTAACCTCGGACAACGTTGCCCTCATTATGATCGGCGCGCTCGTTTTGCTCGTCGCCGCCTGCGCGGCATTCGTGGCAGCCGGCCTGTTTCGCCTGCCCCAAACCGAGCAGGAGCGCGAGCGCGAGCAACTGGCAAAAGAAGCACTCGCCGCCCCCACCATCGAAGAGCAACGCCAGGCCTTCATCGCCGACCACGCTCTCACCCCGCGCGAAGTCGACGTGCTCATAGCCGTGACCCAGGATGAACGCCCGCTCAAGCAGGTCGCCGAGGAACTCGGCATCTCGATGCGCATGGTACAGCGCCACCTGAGCTCTATCTACCAAAAGACCGACACGCAGACGCGCGCCGGTCTCGCCAAAGCCTTCCCCTCTGCCTAAAACAAAAACCACCACAAAGGCCCCCTTTGCGGTGGTTTGAGCGGAGCAGAAGGCCACTCTGCCAGTTTGTCTCAGTCTGTAACAGATAGGCCCCTAAAAGCAGGCTTATTGTTACAGATCGAGACAGTAAAGGGACACGAAGCGATCCTTCGCAGCAACGACCCTCTAGTAAAGCGATGCGACATATCGGCCAAAGCCTGGCAATGCAAACTCAAAACGTCCTTGTAGAGGCTCTTCAATTACCCCAGCCTCTACCAGACGCTTTTTATACGTTGAAATCGAACCGGAACTCTTCTTAAGCCTCGCTGCCAGCTCTTGCCTGGTCGTCGTCCCAACCGGATTCATTGCACGAAGAAATTCAAGGTCCCCTCGTGAAAGTTCCGCCGCTGTTGAAGCGAAAACTCGCGACTCCAGCTCCTCTTGCGCAAGTTTCGCGCCTCGTTCGACATCCTCAATAGAAACCTCGGAGGCTTGGCGCGAAGCATTCCATGCCCGATACCCCACCAACTGGAACATAAATGGAAAACCATCGATCGCCTTGGCAGCGAGGTCGATCGCCTCATCAGAAATCGTCTTGCCGCCGTCCTCAATCGTTAGTCGAAACGCTTCTTTTACCTCAGTCGGTGAAATTGATCCCAGCGAATGTTGAGCCGCGCGACGAAGAAACGATGTCGATTTCCCCGTCAGCAGCGCCAGCACGCGAAACGGCAGCCCCGCCATAAGCAAAGCTACCTTTTTATTCTCGCTTACAAAGTGCTGGTAGGTAGTAACAAGCTCCGTCATTTGCGCAAACGATGCATCCACTTCGTCAACGGCGATAAGCACCCCGGTGTCAGTCGCTTCAAGCTGAGCAAACAAAGCGTTCATCTTAGTACGCCAGTTAGCGCCCTCAAATTCAACATCGATGTTTTCCCAGCTCATGCTTCCTACGGGGGCAATGCCGACACTGTTCACACGCCTAGAAGCGGGCTTTTCGATCAGATGGGCGGCTGATTCGTTGAGGCGCTGCAAAATGTCTTCGAGCATCCCCTCCGAGGCCGTCACATTCGCTGTAATCCAGCCCTCTTGCTGGGCGCGGTACGACAGATATGCCAAAAGCGCCGTTTTACCTGTACCACGCGCACCATAGAAAACCGAGCAAAGATTGGGATCGGAGTCGTCATTTTCAAACGCCAGCACCATATCATCGATGATTTGCTCACGGCCGGCCATATACGCCGGTACACGTCCGAACATCGGCGTGAATGGATTTGCCTGCCTGTACGCCGTCGGTGCCGCCATAAAGCCTCCCTTTAACTCATATAACTTAATTATGCCCCTACTATCTATAATTTATTTGAGTATCTTTGAGTTTTTTGAGCATCCTTGAGTTCTTTGAGCGATCGGCCACGGCAGAACCAGTTGACTTTCTCTACCTAAAAAAACCACCACAAAGGTGCTGTCCCCTTTGCGGTGGTTTTGATCGGCTAGCCTTCGAGCTGCGCCACTTTGTAGCGGTAGGCAGCGGCGATAACGTCTTTGCAACCCTCGCGTCCCAACTTGGCGCGGTTGACGACGATGTCTTTACCGCTCGTCATCTTCCACTTTCCGGCACTGTAGCGCTTATAGAACGCCTCGCGCGCCTTCTGCTGTTGCTTGACCAGCTTGGCACCCTTCTTTTTGTTAAGGCCACGCTTTTTGCGCACGATCTCGACGCGGTCCTCAAAGGGGGCTGTCACCAACACGGCAATGTGGTTGGGGTTGTTGCGCAGCAGGTAATCGGACAGACGGCCTTCGATAATGCAGCTCTCGGTCTCGCCCAGATCCAAAATCACCTGGCTCATCTTTTGGAACAACTTGTCCGAGTACGAACGGGCATCGTAGCGGTCGGGCAGAAACGCCATGTTCTCCACGGCCAGGCGCTCGTCGTAGGCAGCCATCTTGTCGAGCGACTCGCCCGCGCGCAGCGACGCACGCACCAGCAGCTCGTTATCGTACAGCGGAATCCCCAACTCGTCGGCAAGCATGCGACCAATCTCGTGGCCCTCGGCGCCAAAGTCGCGCGCGATGGTAATGACCACAGGACTCTTCTTGTTCTCCAGATCGCTCATCGCGATTCCTTTCTAACAAATGAGAAATAGGCGATTCCTGATTCCCATTTTGTCACTTACGACCGTCCTGGTTTCCCAAGTGCGGCAGATTGCCCCGAAAGAGGAGCGCCGCGTACTAAATGTACGCAAGCGACGATTGAGGGGCAAGGTGCCGTGCTTGGGGAAGCAGGACTACGCTGCCACCATTCGCCTCTGATACGCCCTCACCAGCAACGAGATACCAAAGTTGAGCACAAAGTACATCGCAAACACCAGGCCGTAGAGCATAAGCACCTGCGATAGGTCGATCGCGTGGGCCATCACGACGTTTGCCGTGTACATGAGCTCGGCCACGTTAATGCCCGAAAGATACGAGCTGTCCTTGATGACAGTCGTGCACTGGCTAAACAGCGCCGGAATGATCGTCTTAAACGTCTGCGGCAGAATGATGTAGCGCATGGTGGCAAAGAAGCCGAAGCCCTGGCTCTGCGCTGCCTCAAACTGGCCGCGCGGAATCGAGTTGAGGCCACCGCGCACAATCTCGGCCATAACAGCGCTGGTAAACAGCGTAAAGGCGATGGTCGAAATCACAATGTCCAAACCCTGCACCGTAAAATAGATAAACAGGATCCACAGCAGGTTCGGCGTGCAGCGGAACAGCTCGATATAGGCGCTCACCAAAATACGGAACGGGCGGGGCGCATAGCTTTTAACGAGTGCCAGCACCGTGCCAAAGATGAGCGAGAAAAAGATCGACAGCGCCGAGATCTCGATCGTCTTAACAAAGCCGCCCCAAATGTAGAGCAGGTTGGTCGCGTTGAAGATTTCCATGCGCTAGGCCTCCTCTACGTTGTCGAGCCCCAGCTCGGCCAAGCTCACACCGCGCGGACGCTCCTTTGAGCGGCGCTCGAGCCACTGCACCAGCATGGCGAGCGGAAAGCAGATGATGAAGTACATAAGGCAGCAGACGATGTATCCCTGCAGGTAACCGTACAGACTCACAAAGTTGTCGGAACGGTACATAAGGTCGCCGCCGGCCACAAGCGCCAGCACCGACGTATTCTTGACCAGGTTGAGCGCCTGGTTACACAGCGGCGGCAAAATGATCTTGAATGTCTGGGGCAGCACGATGTACCAGTACGCCTGCGCACGGGTGAAGCCCTGGCTCTGGGCCGCCTCCATCTGACCGCGCGGAACCGCCTCGATACCGGTGCGGATGACCTCCGAAATGTAGGCCGCGTGATACAGACCCACGCCCAAGAAGCCCAGCACGAACGGCGCGATGCGCACCGGCTGGTCGGCACCGGTTATGGCCTGCAAAAACTGCGGTCCGGCCATGTACATAAAGAGCACCTGCACGGGCAACGGGGTGTTCTGGTAAAACTCCACGTACACGCGGCTTATGGCGCGCAACACGCGCGAGCGAGTGGTAGAGAACACACCCAGTAGCGTGCCCAGCACCAGCGACAGCAGCAGACCGGCAACGACCACCTGTAGCGTCACGCCAAAGCCCTCCCAGAAGGGCCCCATGTTTTGAAATGTCGTCGACCAACGGTCGGCGTCAAATAATCCTTCGAGCATTTGATTCCTTCCTTGGACGATGCGCCTATACAAGACCCCAGGTCTTGACCTCTTGGTCGAGCCAGCCGTCGGCCAGGCGATCGCAAATCACCTGATCGACCACGGCCGAAAGGTCGCAGTCCTTCTTGGTCGCCACGCCGTAGCCCTGCTCGCCAAACTTGACCTCGGGCTGCAGCAGCTCAACGGTCTCGTTCATGTAACCGGCCAGCGTGGAGCGGTCCATGGCAAAGACGTCGATATTGCCGGCGTCGAGCGAACTCTTGATGATTGGGTAGCCGCTAAAGGCCCTAAACTCGGGCTTACAGCTAAAGCCGTTGTCCTTAATCATCTGCTCGATCAGGCCCTGCGTGGTTGCACCCTGGCTCACGCCGATGATCTTGCCGTCCAGGTCCTCAATCGAGGTAAAACCCGAACGCTTCTTGACCATGAGTCCCACGTAGTCGGTGCGGTACGGCGTCGAGAAATCCCAGCTCTTCTTGCGCTCGTCGGTGATAGTGTAGGTCGCCGCGACCACGTCGAGTTGGCCGTTATCGATCAGCGGGCCGCGCGTCTTGGGCGTTACGTCGGTAAACTCGACAAGCTCCTGGGCGCGGGCCTCCTTGTAGCTCACGCCAAAGACGGCAGCGGCGATCTGGTAGCACAAATCGACTTCCATACCCTCAAAGCGGCCCTTGGCGGTGTCGTAATAGCCATAGCCGGGAACATCCTTCTTAACGCCGGCATTCAGATGGCCACGCGACTTGATGGCCGCAAGCTTGGACCCCTTGTCGGAGCCCTCGCCGCTGGTGGAGGTGCCGCAACCGGTAAGCGCGGTCCCCGTCAGCGCAAGCATACCGGCGCCCGCCAGCTGCAAAAAGTGACGGCGCGACACGGCCGCCCTCGTCATATCCGTCATGTCCATCACCGCGCCTAGTGCAAAATCTTGGACAGAAACTCGCGGCAGCGCGGGTTCTCGGGGTTATCGAAGAAGTGCTCGGGCGTGCCCTCCTCCAGAATGCGGCCGTCCTCCATAAAGATGACGCGGTCGGCCACCTGGCGCGCAAAGCCCATCTCGTGCGTCACGCAGATCATGGTGATGTCCTCCTGCGCGAGCTCAATCATAACGTCCAGAACCTCCTGGACCATCTCGGGGTCGAGCGCCGAGGTCGGCTCGTCAAACAGAATGATGGGCTGCTTGGTGCACAGAGCACGGGCGATGGCGATGCGCTGTTGCTGACCACCCGAGAGATTCTGCGGATACTCGCCGGCCTTATGAGCCATGCCGACGCGCTTGAGTGCGGCGATGGCGATCTCGGTCGCCTCCTCCTTGCTCTTCTTTTGCAGCTTGATGGGCGCGAGCGTCAGGTTGCCGAGCACCGTCATGTTGGGATACAGGTTGAACTGCTGAAACACCATGGAACTATACTTACGAGCCATCTCCAGGTGATTCTTCTTGGTGAGCGGCGTACCGTCGATGACGACCTCGCCCGACGTGGGCTCCTCCAGATAATCGACGCAACGGATGAGCGTCGACTTACCCGAGCCGGAAGGCCCGATCATTACGAGCTTCTCGCCGCGCTTGACGGTGAGATTGATATCTTTGAGCACATGCAGGTCGCCAAAGTACTTGTTGAGATGCTTGATCTCGATCATGTCTGCCATGAATGTCCCTTCCCTGCGTTTACACGAGTTGAACTATTGTACGGAAAGAACCACGTTTCCGCAGCCCACACTACATTCCCGTAAAGAACCCGCAACCTTTAACCCACTCATTGGGGACAGACTTAAATGAGTGCCCGCTCATTGGGTACTCATTTAAGTCTGTCCCCAATGAGCACCCAACCCCCCCTGTTGAGCACAAGTCAGCGAAAACCCGTACACGCGAGCAAGGTGACGTGAAATGAAGGGGCGCGACCGCAATGGCCACGCCCCCTCAACATCAACTATGTACCGCTCGGCCCTTACGCAAGCTTTGCGCCAACAATCTTGGCAGCCGCAGGCTTATCGAAGTTGCCGCCGGTGGCCTTGCCCAGGGCACCCATGACCTGACCCATCTGCTTCTTGGACGTGGCACCCAGCTCGGCGATAACCTGCTCGATCAGGGCCTCGAGCTCCTCGCCCGAAACCTGCGCGGGCAGCAGGCTCTCCAGAATCTTGACCTGCTCGGTCAGGTTGTCGGTACGCTCCTGGTCGGTGCCGGCCTTGATGGACATCTCCAGCGTCTCGCTCGTCTGCTTGATCAGACGCTTGATCATGCTGTTGACGTCTTCCTCGGTCACATCGCGGCGCTCATTGACCTCGATATTCTTCACCTCGGCCTTAACCTGGCGAATGATGGACAGGCGAACCTTGTCCTTGGCCTTCATGGCCGCGATCATTTCCTTCTGCAGCTCTTCGTTGGTCATCTGCAAATCCTCTCTAATAGCGTGGGCGGCACTCGTGCGAGCACCGCCCCATGATTACTCAGTCGTCGACGAATCGTCGGTCGAGCTCTTGGTGACGCCCTTCAGACTCACGTTGTACGGCACGTCCTTGGGCATGGGGTTAACGGTGATGTCGGCGTCCTTCTTGTACTGCTCCAGCCACTCGCTGTACGCAGTGCTTGCCGCCTGCGTCTTCACCACGCTGGAGACGTACTTCTTGATGTCCTTGGGCACCTGCTTAATGTCATCGACCTGATTATCGACATGGAAGTAGTCGGTGCACTTGATGATGTGGTAACCATAGGTCGACTCGACGACGTCGCTCACATCGCCCTTGTTGAGCCCCTCGAGCGCCGCCTGGTAGCTGTCGACGAAGGTGGTGAGCTTGTCCCAGCCCACATCGCCCTTCTTATCCTTGGAGCCGGTATCGTCGGAGTACTGCTCCACGGCATCCTCAAAGCTCAGCTCACCGGAGTTGATCTTGTCCAGGCACTCCTGCGCCTTGGCCTTGGCGGCAGCCTTGTCCTCGTCGGAAGCGTCGGAATCAACCTTGATCAAGATGTTCGACGAGCGGCGGGCGTCGTTGTAGCTGGACAGGTTCTCGTTGATGTAATCGACAATCTCGCTGTCCTTGGGCTTGCTCGTGGGCGCGACGGCATCCTTGAGTTTCTGCTGCGCCAGACTCTCCTTGAGTGAGTCCTTGTAGGTGTCCTCGGTATAGCCGTAGGTCTTGAGGGTCTTCTTAAAGGTCTTGGCGCCGCCCGCACTCTTGCACGCGTCCTTCCAAGCCTTCTCGACCTCCTCGTCCGACACCGTCACGCCGTTCTCCTTCTGTGCCTGTTGAAGCAGAATCTGCTGCGTGTAGGAGTCGATGAGTTGCTTGCGGTACTTCTTGGGTGTGAGGTCGTTGTCGACCAGATACTGCGCCCAGTCCTTGTCCTTGGTGTAGCCGTAGGACGTGCGCATGCTCATGATCTGCTTGGTCACGGTGTCCTCGGTGAGGTTGGTGCCGTTGATAGTAGCAGCAACACCGCCGGTCAGCTTGTAGCCCGAGGTGTCCTCGGCCTGCGACATAAGGCCGGAGCACGCCATCGCCGAGACAGAAAGCAGCATCGCCAGCACGCCGATGACCACCAGAACGATCTTGACGGTCTTGGACACGCGAGTCTTGCGCTGCTTCTTGCGAGAGCTGGAGGCGGCGCGAGCCTGCTGCTCGGGCGTCGGCGCGGCCTCGGAGTTCTTTTTCTTGTTTGCCATAGTTGGCCTTTCGCATCACGAATCGAACAAACGCCATTGTGTCACAACGCGGCCCCCGCGGCACGCTTGGTGCATTGGGGACAGGTTAATCTGCACCATTTTGGTGCAAAGGGGACAGCTCTGGCAGCCGGCAGTTAGGGACAGTCCCCAAGTGCCGACTCAGCCCCACCTTAGAAGTGGCGGCGGATAGCGTCGACCATGCCCTGGGGCGTGGTCTGGCCGAGCACGTCGGCTGCGGCATCGGCGTCCATAAAGATGTTCATGAGCGCCTGCAGGGCCTCGACCTGGCCGCCCGGCTCGGCAATACCCAAATTGATGACGATCTGCGCCGGCACCGGAGCGCCCATGCCAGCCATAGCGTTAAATGTCACGGGCGTGGCGGGCTTCACCACCGCGATATAGGGCTTGGCCACAAAACCCGGGTCGGTATGCGGAATGGCAATGTTTGCCGCCGGCATGGCAAGGCCCGTGGGATAGGCATCCTCGCGCGTGCGAACGGCGTCGAGCCAACCGTCGGCAATGTAGCCGCGCGGGGCAAGCTCGCCCTCAAGCCGCGCGAATACCTCATCCGGCGTCGCACACTCCCAATCAAAAAACACCAGCTCAGGCGTAAACAGCGCTTCGTTATCCGCCATGCGCTCACCTCTCTCATCTAGTCACCTGCGACGTTCTTGAATGGCCAGTCGTTAAAGAACGTCCCCAATGACTACCTAAAACAAAAGGTGGCCACGCGCGCCTTGGCGCCAATGACCACCCTGACTACTCGGCTAAATTGCACTGTGCACCGCTAGCCGCGGGGTGCATCAATTGCGACCTTGCCGCTCTCCAGCACGTGGACGCGGCCGTCGGCGAGCATTTGCACGACCTCGGGATACAGCACGTGCTCAATCGCGTGGATGTGTTCCTCGAGCGTGTCGACATCCCAGCCCTCCTCAACAGCCAGCGCACGCTGGGCGATGATGGGACCGTTGTCGTAGATCTCGTTGGCAAAATGCACGGTCACGCCAGTTACCTTGACGCCGCGCGCAAAGGCATCGTCGATCGCATGCGCGCCGGTAAAGCTCGGCAGCAGTGCCGGATGCAAGTTGACCACGCGGTTGGGAAACGCCGCCAGCAGCGGCGTGTGCACCATGCGCATGTAACCGGCCATGACCACATATTCGCAGCCGCGCTCGAGCAGCTCGTGCGCGATGATCTCGTCGGCGGCGATGGGGTCGGCATAGACATCCTTGGACAGCGTGAGCGTCTGGATGCCCGCGCGCTCAGCGCGCTGCAAACCCTTAGCCGAAGGACGGCTCGACACCACAAGCTCAATCGAAGCGTTGAGCTTGCCGGCGGCGATCAGATCGATCAGCGCCTGCAGGTTGGTACCCGAACCGCTGATGAGCACACCGATCTTGAGCGGCTCGGCCGTATCGGTGCCGGTCGGACGGGTGTAGGGCACAAAGCCCAGGCTCGCGGCAGCAGCCATCTGCTCGTTAGCGCTCATCGGAGTACACGACCTTACCGGAGCCCTCGACGCACTCGCCCACGCGGAACGGCTTCTCGCCCAGCGCGACCAGGGCCTCGGTCACGGCAGCCTCGTCCTCGGGGGCGACGATCAGGCACAGGCCAACGCCCATGTTGAAGGTCTTGCATGCCTCGTTGGGCGCGAGCTCGGCCTGGCGCGACACGTAGGTGATGACGGGCGGAACGTCCCAACCCATCTCGGCGCCGTTGCGGGTGACCACGGCGTCGACGTCGTCGGCGAGCGCGCGGTTGAGGTTCTCGGTAATACCGCCGCCAGTGATATGGGCGATGGCGTGCACCGGAGCGCCACCGCGCAGCAGCTCCAGAATCGGCTTGACATAGATGCGCGTGGGGGCCAACAGGGCGTCTGCCAGCGATGCGCCGCCGAGTTCCTCGAGCGGACGGCTCAGCTCCTCGGCCTTAGCGGCGGCCTCGGGCGTGCCCGGCTTAATACCGTCGACGCCAATGACCTTACGCACGAGCGAGTAGCCGTTGGAATGCACGCCGGTGGAGGGCAGGCCCAGGATCACATCGCCCGGGCGGACGTTTGCGGGATCGAGCATCTTGGGACGGTCGACGACGCCCACGGTAAATCCGGCAAGGTCGTAGTCGGCAGGAGCCATGACGCCGGGGTGCTCGGCCATCTCGCCGCCCACGAGCGCGCAGCCCGCGAGCTTGCAGCCGTCGGCCACACCCTTGATGATCTTTGCCATGTGCTCGGCCTCGATGTGGCCGATGGCAACGTAGTCCAGGAAGAACAGCGGCTCGGCACCCGAAGCCAGAATGTCGTTGACGCACATAGCAACCAGGTCCTGGCCCACCGTCTCGTGACGGTCCATGATCTGGGCGAGCACGAGCTTGGTGCCCACGCCGTCGGTACCGCTAATCAGAATCGGGTCTTCCATATCCTTAAGCGCGGCAGCCGAGAACAGGCCACCAAAGCCACCGATGCCGCCGATGACCTCGGGACGGTTGGTGTCCTTAACCATCTGCTTAATAGCGTCAACGGCGCGGCCGCCCTCGGCGGTATCGACGCCGGCATCCTCATACGTCACATGCTTGCTGTCGCTCATCTGAGCCTTCCTCTCCCACTACCGTGGCGCCGCCCGGGCGCCAAACGGTGCTCATAGTTGCGTTCATTTCGGCGCGCGCCATAACAACGCGCGCCGTCATATCAACAAAACAGCAGGTAAAACCTACCAAAATAAACCTGTCCCTTTTTGGCAGGTTTTAGGCCTCGCCGTGTTCCTCTTCCCAGCTGCGATCGTCGTATTTCTCGACCACGGCGTCGTCATCAAAGTGCAGCGGCTTGTCCAGGTTGCGGGGCTTAAAGCCCTCCATGAACTTGTCGCGGCCAAAGCTCTCGGGAATCGCCACGGGGTAGCGGCCGGTAAAGCACGCATCGCAGTAACCGCCCTTGGGCATGACCTTAAGCAGGCCCTCGACCGAAAGGAAGGCCAGCGAATCGGCGCCGATATACTCGCAAATCTCGTCGACCGTCTTGTTGGCGCTGATAAGCTGCGACTGCACGTCGGTATCGATACCGTAGAAGCACGGCCAGATGACCTCGGGCGAGTTGATGCGGATATGAATCTCCTTGGCGCCGGCGTTGCGCAGCATCTTGACGAGCTGCACCATGGTGGTGCCGCGCACGATGGAGTCGTCGATGACGACCAGGCGCTTGCCCTCGATGTTGTCACGCAGCGGGTTGAGCTTCATACGCACGCCCATGGCACGCAGCTCCTGCGTAGGCTCGATAAACGTACGGCCCACATAGCGGTTCTTGATGAGGCCCTCGCCAAAGGGAATGCCACTCTCGTGCGAATAGCCCTCCGCGGGCGGCAGGCCGGAGTCGGGCACGCCGATGACCAGGTCGGCCTCGACGGGCTCCTCATGTGCCAGCTGACGACCCATGTCATAACGGCAGGCGTAGACGCTCTTGCCGTTCATGATGGAATCGGGGCGAGCAAAGTAGACCTGCTCAAAAATGCAGTTAGCAGGCTCTTCGGCGGCAGGCACGCCCTGCTCGGACACAAGGCCCTCGGCGCTGATGCGCAAAATCTCACCGGGACGGACGTCGCGGACGTACTCGGCGCCCACGATATCGAGCGCGCAGGTCTCGGAGGCAACGACCCAGCCGCCGGCGCGCGTGACATGGGTGGTGGCGTCGACCGTCGCGGCGCCGTCCTGCGACGGCAGCTGCGAAACGGATGCGGCATCGGCCTGGTCCAGGCCCTCATCCACCAGCTTGCCCAGCACGAGCGGGCGAATGCCGTGCGGATCGCGGAATGCGTAGAGCGCCTGCTCGTTGATGAGCGTCATGGCGTAGCCGCCGCGCACGAGCTCCATGGTCTTGCGAATGCCCTCGCGCAGATGGCCAGTACGCTGAGTAAAGTAGCCGATGAGTTTGGTCGCGACCTCGGAATCCGAGTTGGAGAGGAACGGTACGCCCAGCTCGATCAGCTGGCGACGCAGCTCGTCGGTGTTGACGAGGGTGCCGTTGTGCGCGAGCGCGATAATGACGCTATTGATGGTAGAGAGGTGCGGCTGCGAGGCTTCCCAGCTCTTGGCACCGGCAGTGCCATAGCGCACGTGGCCCACGGCCAGCTGGCCGGAGAGCGTCGACAGGTCGGCGTTGGAGAACACGCGGTCGAGCAGGCCCAGATCCTTGCGGACCATAACCGTGCCGCCATCACCCACGGCGATTCCCGCCGATTCCTGGCCGCGATGCTGCAGCGCGCGCAGACCAAAGTACGTCAGTCGAGCCACATCGCGATCGGGTGCCCACACACCAAAAATGCCGCATTCCTCATGCAGCTGGTCGGAGTCCGGATCATAAGTCGACATGGTCTTCACCTGTCCCGCGGCACGCTCGGCCGCGCGGATGGTTTCTTGAGACATGGCATCCCCTCAGAGCCTCGTTATTTGGCGTTACCTGCCCTATTATACGCACGGCAAGACAAGCACTCCCGCGCATGAACAGCGCTTTTTAAAAGCCCACCGAGCTTATAATCCGTTTTGCAGCCAAACATTTTATTGGGCAACCGCCTCGGGGCCGACGATCCCGCATACTTCCGTTGCGACGCGTCTCGCCCGCCGTTGGGGCTTGCATTGTTGCAATTGGGACGTTCGTCCTGTCTTTTGGCAGGTCGGCGGCGTATCCTTGTACCTACAGCAAAACGAGAAAGGTTCTATATGGATCGAAACGAACTCGACCCCAGCGTCCCCAGCGCCATGGAGGTCAAGAAGATCCCCCTCATCATTAAGGTGTACGCCGTCCTATGCATCCTGTCCGGCGTGGGCACGCTCCCTTCGGTCGGCGCCTTTATGTGGCAGGTCATCACCGCGCTCATCAACGGCAACGCCGCCGCCAAGCTCGGCGACAACACGCTCGTCGCGGTCGGCCTTATCGTCGCCGGCATCATGCTCTCTGCGGCAAGCGCCGTCATCCTGATCATCTTTGGCCTGGACCTTATCAAAAACCAGCGCCGCAACGCCGCTCGCCTGTCCTACATCCTTATTGCATTCACCGTCGTCGAGCTTTTGGTTGACGTGATGCTCCAGGGCATCGGGCCCTTCTTGCTTCGCCCTGCCATCCAGCTCGGCATCCTCGTCGCGCTTTCGGCCACCGTCGACCCCACGCTGCGCCAGGAGCGCGAGCTGCAGCGCCGCCTGCAGGAGATGCTCGATCGCGACGCCGCCGCCGAGGGCATGCTCGGGCGCGATGAAACCGGCGAAGGCTACATCAAGCTCAACTACTTCAACCTGTTCTGGGTATTCTTTGTCTGCTGCATACTCGGCCTGATCGCCGAAGACATCTGGCACATGACGGTCGACGACCCGGGCGTCTTCCAGAACCGCGCCGGCATGCTGTTTGGCCCCTTCAGCCCCATCTACGGATTTGGCGCCGTACTCATGACCATGGTGCTCAACCGCTTCTACAAAAAGAACCCCATCATTATCTTTTTGGTGAGCGCGCTGCTCGGTGCAAGCTTTGAGGTGTTCGTGGGCTGGTTTATGCAGACCTCGTTTGGCGTGGTCTCGTGGAGCTACTCGCATATGAAGCTCTTTGGCATGCCCGATCCGCTCGCCGTCCTTACCGGCGGACGTACCTGCACGGGCTTCGCCTGCCTGTGGGGCCTGGGTGGCCTCATCTGGATCAAGCTGCTGTTGCCGAGGCTGCTCAAGCTCATCAACATGATTCCGTGGAAGAGCCGCTACTCGGCTACCGTCATCTTCACCATCATTATGCTGGTCGATGGCGTTATGACGCTGCAGTCGCTCGATTATTGGTATCAGCGCGTCAACGGCACGGAACCGGATATTCCCGTTGCGCAGTTCTACGGCAAGTACTTCGATAATGACTTTATGGAGAATCGCTTCCAGAGCATGACCATGAGCCCCAAGGATGCGACGCGCGTGTAGCGCCAACCGCGCCCAAAACGCAAAATGCCCGCCGGTATCACACGTACCGGCGGGCATTTTTATAAACAAGCCTTCTATCGACGCAAGCCTCTACGCCTCGCGCTCGACCTCACTCACGCATTCATTCTTGATGGTGCCAACGAGCGCCTGCAGCGCATCGACCACGTGCGGGCGAATGTCCCCGCCGATGAGCACGAGCATGATGTCGTCACCTACGGCAAGCTCGCCGCTTGCCAGCCACACGCGCACATAGCCGATACCCGGCATCGCGCGCGTCGCCTCGATGGCGGCCTGTACCTTGCTGGCGTCGTAGCCAAACACCATGCCGCCCACCTTGTGGCCCGGCGCCACGCCATCGGTCTCGACACCGCGCGCCTCGGCCTTGGGCGTCGCGCGCACCACACCGTTATGTGTCAGATACATACCGCACGCAGGTGCCGACGAATCGACCTTGGCCTCGCGCAGCCAAGCATCAATCGAAGGCATCGTTTTGCCGTTCTCAAGCATCATTTCTCCCTTACCGTCATCGAGTAGCCAATTTGGAACGGGGCTTTTTTAGCTACTCTCGAACAACTTATTCCTCGACCGACGTGAGCACCATGACGGCACGCGTGTTGCTCAGCGATAACGAACGACAGGTAACAAGCGTTACGACCTTGGTTGCCGAAGCGGCACGATCGGTGGCATCGCTCGCCACGGCAGAGGCACCGTCGAGCATCTCGGACAGATAGTTCTTGAGCCCGTCATCGCCCTCAAAATTGGGCGTGCGAGCCTTGGCATACGTGTCCTCGACAACTTTGGTCGCCAGTGGTCGCAGCTTATACGTAGCATCCCGTGTGATGTAATACACAAACTCGATGCTATCGAACGTCGCCTGGTCGGTGGTGTCCGAAATCACGTTGAACATAGACCCGTCGTTCATATGGTGGCCGTAGATCGTGGTCTGCTGGTCAACCATTCCCGGCGCGGTATCATCACTATCCAAGAAAATGGCACCGGACGCGTTAGATGTACCGTCAAACAGCGTGTTGAGGTATTTGGAGTTGTTGTTGGTCTGCACCACGGGATAGTTGATGTTGGTTCCCGGCACATAAATCCAACCCACAATCTCGGGGTTTGTCTGAGCAAGCGCATCGAAGTCGATAATCGGCACGCCGCTGGCGTCCTGATCGCTTACATATTGCTTCTCGATTTTCTGGTACGAATCGCTTGCCTGCTTATAGCCAATCTGAGCATTGATAAAGATAGCGGCGGCGGCGACAATCAGACCGATGCCCACGATAATGAGCAGAATAGGAATGATGGAGCGGCGCTTTTTACGCGGCGGCTCAGTGTAGCTGGACGCCGCGCCGCTCGTTTGCCTCGGCGTCCGGGCCTGCTTCTTTGCCGTGCCATATGACGAAGGGCGATACGCAGCCGGCGTATCCTGGCGGCGATGGGACGCCGGTGTCACGGGGCGCGGCGCGCGCGGCTGCTGAGGAGAGGATGTCCGACCCTGCCGTGCCGCATGGGCAGCACCCGGCTTCGACGGATCGGGAATCTGAGAAGCCTTGAATCGTTTTCCCTGATAGTCGGACATGGCTCTCCTTATACTGCGGTGAAACGGCGGAACGCCTAGGCGTCGGCCATCTCCTGCTTCATCTTCTCGATAACCTTGCGGTACTCGGGGTCGCAAGCGCCCAGAATCTGCGTGGCGTAGATGGCGGCGTTCTTGGCGCCGTTGATGGCAACGCAGGCCACGGGCACGCCCGAAGGCATCTGCACCATCGACAGCAGCGAATCCATGCCGCCCAGGTCACTCGTCTTCATAGGCACGCCGATGACCGGCAGCGGCGTAAAGGCAGCCACGACACCACCCAGGTGAGCGGCCTTGCCGGCGGCGGCGATAATCACTTTGATACCGCGATCGGCAGCAGTCGAGGCCCACTCGTGGACCTTCGCCGGCGTGCGGTGTGCGCTCGCAATGACGAGCTCATAGGGCACACCAAGCGCCTCGAGCTCGGCGGTGCAGCCTTCCATAACGCCCAGATCGGACTTGGAGCCCATGATAATCCCGACAACCGGCTTTTGATCTGCCATAAACAAAGACCTCCTGTTGAGAGCGGTGACGCGGCCAATCCGCGACCCTTAACTACTGAGAGTAGTATAGCTGCTCCCGTCCCTGCGGTCTTTGTGGCGCTTCGCGGGCGGGCCAGGCTTTATCTTCACTCCGGTTGCTTCGC